>JABGOW010000440.1 GCA_018645275.1 Verrucomicrobiota bacterium | reverse complement strand
CATGAGGCGACGCGGGACAGATGACCTTGTTGACCGGGTTGACGTTGTTGACCGGGTTGGCGGTGAAAGCGGGCGCATCGAGCGAGACCGCATTGACGGCCTTGGCCTCGGACGAGTGGGCCGACCAGGGGAGTTGCCCGCGGTCGAGGATCCAGATCTCAAAGTCGCCGCGGAGCTCGCTGAGACTGGCCCGGGCGACGTCGGTGAGCTTCATCTCGGTGTCCTTGGAGGTCGAGGAGCGCTCAGACCCCTCGATGATGTTCTGACGCCCACTCCGCCCCGCCTGAGTCATCTGGTCGTACTGCCGGCCCTTGGGGTCGTAGAGCTTCCCGGATTTGCGCGCGTCCCAGGTGAGGAAACGCCGACAGAACCGCAACGTCTCGAGCTGAATGATCGTGGCCAGCGTAAACGAGTGAAGCTTACGAAAACCGCCATGTTTGTCGAAGACTTCCGCCATGAGAGAGGTCCTCGGGTTGGGGGTGGATGTTGTTGTGACGCTGTTGACAAGATTGACATTATTGACGCTCGTCAATGTCGTCAATCGGGTCAACAATGTCAACAAAGTCACTGCCAAGTGAAAGGAAACCGCCAATGAACAAGCGAATCACGACATGTCTTGCAGCCCTGCTGTGTGCCGCGGCCCTGCACGCCTCTGCGGAGCGGCCCAACCCGCCGCGGCGGGTAAACGTCATCTTCCTCTTCGCCGATGACTGGGGCTGGGGTGACCTGAGCTGTCACGGGCACGAACACTACAAGACGCCTAATCTGGATAAGCTGGCGAGCCAGGGCACCGAGTTTACCCAGTTCACTGTTGCCAGTGGCGTGTGCTCCCCCAGTCGGACCGCAGTCATGACCGGGCACTATCCGGCCCGTCACAGTATTCACCAGCACTTTGCCCATCCGGCACACAACAGAAAGTGCGGCATGCCGGACTGGCTGGATCCCGCCGCCGTCATGCTTCCGCGCCTCTTTCAGGAGGCCGGTTACAAGACCGCTCATTACGGCAAGTGGCACCTGACCAATAGCGGCTGTGACGATGCTCCCTGGCCGAAAGAATACGGTTACGATGACTCTGGCGTGTTCAACGGGTACGGCCCGGGCATTCCGGCCTCGGATGCCACCACCTACGACAAGACCATCGAATTCATGACAAAGCACAAGGATGAGCCGTTTTTCATCAACGTCTGGATGCATGAGACCCATACACCGCACTTCCCCAAGAAGGAGTTCCTGAAGGACTACGAAGACCTCGACGAACAGCACAAGGTGTATGCCGCGATCGTGGCCGAAGCAGACCATGGGGTCGGTCGCATCCTGCAGGCGCTGGATGAGCTGGGGCTGGCCGACAATACGCTGGTCGTCTTCTCCAGCGATAACGGCCCGGAGCGAACGGGCAAGAGAAGCCCTCGTGACCGGTTATCTGATGACGGCGACTCGATCCTGTTTACCTACTACAGCGTCGGTTCGTCGGGCGGACTCAAAGGGGGCAAGCGCAGCTTGTATGAAGGCGGCATCCGGGTCCCGTTCTTTGTTCGCTGGCCCGGGAAGGTTCCCGCAGGCAAGAAGAACGACACCACCGTGATCACAGCAGCAGACCTTCTGCCCACCTTCTGCAAAGCGGCAGATATCGAGCTCCCGCGCGGCTACCAACCGGATGGCGAGGACATGCTGGGTGCTTTCCTGGGCAAGGATGTTAGTCGCACCAAGCCCATCTTCTGGGAATGGCAGGGCGCCCGCGCCGGTAACAACTGGCCACGGCTGGCTATTCGCGACGGCGATTGGAAACTGGTGATGAACCATGACGGCAGCCGAAGCGAGCTCTACAACATCCCTCAGGATCGGGCGGAGCAGAGCAATGTTGCTCAGGCGCATCCCGAAATTGTCCAGAGACTTTCAAAGAAGGTGCTGGCATGGAAGCAGACCCTTCCAAAAGCACCTGCCGAGCACTGTATTTCTAAGTTGAGAAAATAGAAGAAAACGATGCATAGAATGAATTCAGTCCTGATGGCAGGAGCCATTGTTTTGTCAATGATGAGCGGAATCGCCAGTGCGCGGACCTATCATGTGTCGGGGTCCGGGAATGATGCCAACGAGGGAGGCAACAACGCCCCGTTAAAGACGATTTCTGCCGCAGCGCAACTCGCGCAGCCGGGAGATTCGATTACGGTCCATGAGGGCGTCTACCGTGAGCGGGGCAATCCGCCGCGCGGCGGCACATCTGACGACAAGCGCATTGTCTACCAGGCGGCCCCGGGCGAGAAGGTGGTGATCACGGGCGCCGAACCGGTGACGGGCTGGGCGAAGGTGAAGGACGATTGCTGGACGGTAAAACTGCCGAACAGTTTCTTCGGCAGCTTCAACCCCTTCAGTGATCTCATCGAAGGCCACTGGTTTGATCCCAGGGACCGCCAGCACCACACTGGCGCCATATACCTGAACGGAGATTGGCTGACCGAGGCAGCCTCGCTTGAAGCGGTGCTGTCTCCCACCAACGGGACTTCACTTTGGTTTGGGCAAGTGGATGACGAGTACACAACCCTTCACGCTCACTTCCCCGGGGTTGACCCCAACCGGGAGCTTGTCGAAGTCAATGCCCGGCGGACGGTATTCTATCCGGACCAACCGGGAATCAACTACATCACCGTGCGTGGATTCACCCTCACCCAGGCCGCTACCCCATGGGCGCCGCCAACCGTCGAACAGATCGGGCTCATCGGCACCCACTGGAGCAAAGGCTGGATCATTGAAGACAACATCATCAGCCATTCCGTCTGCGCGGGAGTAACCTTGGGGCTGAAGGACATGGGAGAGTTCCAGGGAAACCTCAAGGGCTACACCCGGATGATCCATCATGCGATGACGGATGGCGGCTGGAGCAAAGAGAATATCGGCAGCCATGTCGTGCGCGGCAATCGCATCTCGAACTGCGAGCAAGCCGGCATCTGCGGAAGCCTGGGGGGTGCATTCAGTCGAATCGAGAACAACGAGATATGCGATATTCACGTCCGGCGCCTCTTTGGCGGACAAGAGCAGGGCGGCATCAAGCTGCACGGAGCGGTCGACACCGTGATTCGCGGCAACTGTGTGCACGGAGCCCCTCGCGCGCTCTGGCTGGACTGGATGGGGCAAGGCGCCGTGGTAAGCGAGAACCTCGCGTACGACAATCATCTCGATCTCTACCTCGAGGTGAATCACGGTCCTGCTCTGGTGGCGAACAATCTGTTTCTGTCCGGTCATAACCTGTCCAACCTGTCGCGCGGTACGGCCTTCGTGCACAACTTGTTTGCTGGTCGCCTCACGGTGGGAGACACGCCCCGAATCACCCCCTACCTCAAGCCGCATTCGACGACGGTGGCCGGGGAACACGCCAACGCCCCGGGAGACGATCGGTTCTACAACAACATCTATGCCGGCTATTCTCAAACGAAGGGAGATCACACAAAATCCTTCTTGAGAGGCGAGTATGCCGCCCCATCCCTGCCGGTCGTGATGAAGGGGAACCTCTTCATCCGAGGGGCAACGCCTTACGCGGCGGAAACGTCTGCGGCCCTGTTTCAGGATGTATGGCCGGATCTGACCCCGGTTCAGAAACCGGACGGGGTGTATATTGAGTGGACCAGTCAATCTAAATGGCGGAAACCGGCCCGGAACCTGGTGACGACAGAACTGCTTGGCAGTGCCGGGGTATCCGGCGCCCGCTTTGAGCATGCCGATGGCTCGCCCATTCGAGTGACCACCGACTACTTCGGAAAACCACGCTACAAGAGAAGTTCGATGCCGGGGCCATTCGCCCTGCCTGTCGGACGAACACAACTGAAGATCTGGCCCAAAGAGAGAGGAAGAGGATGTCAATAAACCCGCCCCTGCTGGGGTTCGTATTCTTACTGCAAACAGCGAGCGCGGCGGTTTCGCCGCCAATCAATCTCAAGCCGGATATTGTCTACAAGATGACGCCCCAGGGAGAGCTGTGTTTGGATCTCTACTACCCAGAGACGGAGTTGTCCGGGAACTATCCTGTGGTGATCTACACCCACGGGGGCGGTTGGGCGGCGGGAAGCAAGAAGGGCGCTGGGGGACGAGCACCCATCGGCCGAGTGGTGCGCAGCTTAACCGAAGAGGGCTTCTGTGTGGCCGCCGTTGGATACCGTCTCTGCAAGGCAGACTCGGGCATCACCATTCGGGATTGCGTGACGGATGCCAAGGATGCCATTCGCTATCTATCCAAGAACAGCGAGGAGCTGTTTGTGGATGCTGACCGCGTCTTCACCTTCGGCGATTCTGCTGGTGGCCAGATGGCGCAGATGCTGCTGCTCGCATCGCCTGAGTGTTTTCCGGGCGCAGAGGAGCTGGCGGGCAATGGGTATACGATGGTTGCCGGCGTTTCGTGGTACGGACCGTGTGATTTCGAGAAGATAGAGCTGTTCAGCCATGAGGGGAACCCCAGGGTTCGTGATCGGTTTGGGGGTCGCATCGTCGGGCAAAACACGGCCCCCGCCGACAAGCTCCGGCTCTACCGCGAAGTCAGCCCCGTGAACTACCTAACCAAAGATAGCCCGCCCTTGCTGATGATTCAGGCGGATAAGGATACCACCATCCCGGTGCACCACGCCCACTACATGAAGGAACGGGCGGAGGCCATCGGGGCGCCGGTCGACATCATGATCGTCAAGAACGCCGGACATAACTGGCGTAAGGCGGATGGCGTGACCCCAGTTGAGCCGTCGCACAATGAAATTATAGAGCGGACCGTGGACTTTCTGGCGAATTGCAAATTGAAAACTGAAGATTGAAAATTGGGCTGCTCCGTTTGGTTGCACAAGCTGCCGGCAAAATTATAGATAGGAGAAACGACATGAACTTGAACTATCATCCGGACATGACCTGGTGGCGCGATGCCCGCTTTGGAATGTTTATTCACTGGGGGCTGTATTCCATTCCCGGCGGGAAATGGAAACATGACACGCTGAATGTTGGGTCCGCAGAGTGGATCATGCGTCACATGCAGATCCCGGTGCACGAGTATGAGAAGCTGGCCGCGGAGTTCAACCCGGTCGAATTTGATGCCGATGGCATTGCCGGACTGGCGCGGGATGCGGGCATGAAATACCTGGTGATTACAGCCAAGCACCACGAGGGCTTCGCCATGTTCAAGTCGAACGCGTCGAGCTACAACGTGGTCGACGGATCGCCTTTCGGACGCGACATCATCGGAGAGCTGGCCGAGGCCTGCGCAAAGAAAGATGTCCGCTTTGGCGTCTACTACTCCCAGGCACTGGACTGGCATCATCCCGATGCCGCCGGCAATGACTGGGATTTTGATGAGGACAAGAAAGTCTTCTCGCGCTTTCTCGACGACAAGGTCTTTCCCCAGGTCGACGAGCTGCTGAGCAACTATGGTCCGATCGCGCAGCTGTGGTTTGACACACCAGCGACCATCACGGTGGAACAGTCAAAGAAGCTGCTGGCATTTGTGCGGGAGAAGCAGCCTGACTGCATCGTCAATAGCCGCCTCGGACCGGGGGGCGACAAGGAGTGGGGCGACTACATTTCGCTGCGCGACAATGAAGTGCCCACCATGCCGCTGGCCCAGAACGGGGAGACCTGCGCTACCATCAACAAGCACTGGGGCTACAACCAGTACGACCTGGACTTCCGCCCGGCCCACGACATTGCCAAATTGCTGGCCGATGTCGTTGCCAAGAACGCCAACTACCTGCTCAACATCGGCCCGGACGGCCTTGGGCGGGTACCGGAAGGCAGCGTGAAGGTGTTGCGGGATATCGGGCGTTGGCTGGAGACAAATGGGGAATCAATCTACAACACCTCCCCCACCCCCTTCACCACTGACCTCGACTGGGGTGCCGTAACAAGACGGCCCGGACGACTGTATTTCCACATGTTCGACACTCCCGGTGAGCGACTTACCATACGCGGCCTGAACAACGCCGCCGCGAAGGCTTGTTTTCTGGATGCCCCGGACGCTGCGTTTCCGGTGAGCCAGGCCCCCGTGCCGGGGGCTCCGGGGTTGCTGGACACGACGATCGGTATTGGTTCCGCAGAGCCGCACGAGATCCACCGCGTGCTGGCCCTTGATATTGACGGTGAGGCGGACGTGCATCCAGAGACGATCGAGCAACCGGACGGCTTGGTAACGCTGGAAAGTCTGGTTGCGCGTAATGCGGCAACCGGGGAATCCATGGCGGACGAAATCATGGTTCGAGGTGCCGTCGCGGCGTCGCTGCAGGACGGCCACGTGCTGGAATGGTCGTTCGAGACCTATGAGCCCAGGACGTTTGACGTCTGCGTCGAATGCGCACTGGGCCGCTACTCAGACGGCGGCGGCAACCGCGTGGCCGATACCGGGCATGAGATCACGATCGAAGTCAACGGCGATGATCCCATTGAAGCGACGCTAGAAGAGCAAGAGCGCTTCGGTGTACGCGGCAACGATCACTGGCCGGCGATTCGCTGCACCGTTGGCACCGTGCAGATCAAGGAAGCGGGCACCCACTCGCTTCGTCTGCGCGTCCGTCATGTCAACATGGGCAAAGGCGGCGGATTCATCCTGCGCCAGGTGAGGTTGGTGGCCAGCTAGGGCGTTGGCCGCGAACAGAAACATCACTCACCCTACCCAACCCTCTTGACGTAAACATAATAAGCCCCGCGCACGAGACCGTCATTGCCGAGGAAGGCGCTTTCAAGATGAACGGGGCCTTTCTTCAGCTCCACTTCGAAAACGGCAGCCTTGTCAGAGGTTGAGATACCCGTCTTCCAAGTCTCGTCGCCGATGGTGAGCGTCGCCCGATCAAAGGGCATGGCCGCGCCGCCGGTATAGTAAAACCAGCGGTTTTCCGACACGGCGTCGCGGCGCCAACCTTCGTCCGATTCGGGGATACCCTCGACGATGGCACGGTCCTCTTCGCGCGGCCAACGCCGTAGCTCAAAGCGGTACACGCCATCCTGCTCGACCCTAATCTCCAGGTAGCCGTTCTTGCCGTCGCCCTGGCGGATCTGCCCCTGCTGGAATGCCAGGTAGCTGTTGTCCTCAACGACTTGGTCCGGATCATCGAAATGGGGATTGTCAGGATGTCGCCAGTCATGTGAGTGCAGGCAGGTCTCGGGTTCGTCGGGAGCGCCAATCGAGATCGGGATCTCCTCGTCAAACCGAGTTGAGACCAGATCCCACCACGTCTCGTATTCCGCGCGTAGGCGTTCCACGACATCCGGGTGATCGGCGGAGACATCGTGACGCTGCTCGCGGTCGCTGTCGGCATCGTAGAGCTCCCGTCCGTTGATAAGCCGCCATTTCTGGTCTATGACCGCAGACTTGCGCCACTTTACAGGATTGGGAACCCGCTGCGAGTCGGTTGTGATAACCCGCTCCGGCCAGGACGGCTGCATTTCCGTCAGGAGCGGCTTCATGCTCTGCCCGTGGAGCCCGAGGTGGGCGTAGCGAGCCGGATCAATGCCGCAGAGATCCATCATCGTGGGCATGAAGTCAACAAACGCGGTTAGCGTGTCAATATCCTGTGGCGCAATGAGTCCGCCGTTGGCCCAGCGAACAAAGAACGGCACTCGGTGCCCCCCGTCATACTCCGACCCTTTGCCGCCTCGGAGGCCGGCATTGTATCCCGCCGTCATGAAGTCATTCTCGTCGCGAGCCAAACCGGCTGTGCCGCCGTTGTCGGTCATGAAGATGAGGATCGTGTTGTCGGCAATCCCAAGTTCCGCTAGCCGGTTCTCCAGGCGCCCGAAGTTATCGTCAATATTCGTGATCATGCCGTAGAAACGCTCGCAATCGTCGGAGTGCGCCTTGCCCCGATACCGGTCGCGGTAGACCGGCTCGACGTTGTAAGGTGCATGCGGAGCGTTTGGCGTGATGAAGCAGAGGAAGGGCTCCTCCCTGTGTGCCTCAATAAACTTCATGCCCTCGCGGAACCAGACGTCCGTGCAGTAGCCGTCGAACTTTTGCGGTTCACCGTTGACCATGTAGGTATCGTCGAAGTAGTCGTTCTGCCACCAATCCGGCATCTGAGAGATGCCGCCGCCACCGTGCGTGATGACCTCCTGGAAGCCCCGGTCCTGCGGGCGGTACGGGTAGTTGTCGCCCAAATGCCACTTACCGAAAAGTCCGGTGGCGTAGCCGTTCTCCGCAAACACGTTGGCGATCGTCACTTCATTGCCGCGAAGCAGCGAACGGCCTCCCACGGTATGCCATACCCCTGTCGAGTTGGCGTAGTGCCCCGAGATCAGGCCCGACCGTGTAGGCGCACACGTCGGTCCTACATGGAAATTGGTGAGCCGCAGGGCTTCATCATGAAACCGGTCGATATGCGGCGTTTCGACGATCGGGTTGCCGGTGCAGCCGAGGTCACCCGGTCCCTGGTCGTCGGTAAGAACAAATACAATGTTTGGCGCTCTGTGCTCTTGCGTACTCATAGGCGGGGCCTTCCTAACTCCATCATTTGGCAAGACCGTAGCCAGAAGACAGATTAGTGCACCACCATGTCCCGGTCGGGTTCGCGCCCATGGCCGGCGACATGAATGGTGTTCTCGGTCGTACTGATCACGGCGTATGAGGTCTGCTCGGTATCGACCATGCCCTTGAGCGTCAGGTAGTGAATGCCGTTCTTCGTGCCGTAGTTGCCTTGGTGATTGTGGCCGTTTATGTACGCCTTCACGCATGGGTATTGCTCGAGCAGAGCAATGATCTCCTCAGCATTCCAGAGGTTGTGCTTGTTCTCAGGAAATATGGGAAAATGGCAGAACAGAATGACCTTCTCGTTCTGTTGTGCGGCCTTCTCCAGAACATTTCGCAGCCACAGAATCTGTTCCGGCCCTACGGCACCATTCCACTTAGGCGACGTGATCTTGTTCTGCTCATAGTACGCGACTGCTTTTGCATACTCAGTGCTGTCGCTTGGGTACGCATGGAAACTGATATCGTTCCCGTCCAACACGACATAGCGCCACCCCTTGACCTTGAAATCGTAGTATCGTGAGTCCATTCCCAGCTTCGCGACGACCTTGTGCTTGAGGTCGTCGGCCACCGAGAAATCGTGGTTGCCCAGCACGTGGTAACGTGGGGCTTTGAGCTTCTCAAAGATGGGGCCAACCGCATCAAAACTCGCAAAGTCCTTGTCGATGAAGTCGCCCAGATGCGTGACAAAGGCAAGATCAAGCGTATTGAAATGCTCAACGCAGGCCTGCAACTTCTCGACCGATAGGCGGTACTTGCGAACACCACCATTGTCGGGCACATTGCAGTACTGGCAATCCGCTATGGCGCCAAACGAGAATTCAACCTGCGCGGGTTCGGCCCTTAGCGAGGATTGACTGTCTAGCAAGAGTCCAAACAATACCGGTGTCAGAAATCGTTTCACTGTGACGGATGCCCCTTTCTGGTCGCTAAATCTGCCCGAGAGTCGTGTGCATGCCGTGCGCCGCATCGCGCAAGACCTACACGTTGATGTGCATTGTACCAGCTGGAGCATGCCTGTCAATTGGCTCTAGAACCGATCGCTCCGCTCTGCGGCATCTGGGCTCCCTCCAGCGAGATACCATTATCTACATTTCTTTGACCACGATAGCTATGTGACTTAAGGATGGCCTTACCCTATACTGTTCAAGTTCATGACCGAAATTGCACCAACATACGCATATCTACCAAAGTGCTAGCGTTGATCCAGCTACGGACAGGTTAAAGGAGAGCAGCGAGAATGCAGAATCAACAGAAACCAGCAAACGGCGTAGATGCCATGGTTGAGCGGGAGCAGATGGTTCCCAGTGCACGGAAGCTTCGCGACACCTATGCACGGGTTCCCGGCATCCCCCTGTTCAGGCGGGAATTCGGGTTCTACAGCCTCGAGGCCTGGAAGGAACAAGGAATGCCGCAGGACATTCCCTGGCAGGATCTCTTCGAATGCGAACCGGCAGGAAATCTCAACCTTGGGCAGCTCGGTTGGTGTGAAGGTGGATTCAACCCGGTATTCGAAACCAAGATCCTCGAGGACCGCGGCGAGCACGAGGTGGTGCAGGATTTCGCCGGGAGATCCGTTCTCT
>JABGOW010000251.1 GCA_018645275.1 Verrucomicrobiota bacterium | reverse complement strand
CAGCCTGTCGGACTTTGATCAACACACGCCAGTTGTAGAATGGAACGGTGAAACTGATGACAACGGGTATTGATGAATCGCACAGGCTGCTAGGAGATGATCTGTCAGTAATCAAGCGTGCAGAAACTGAGGCGGTGTGAAGGTTGCTGAGAGGATAACATGGTGGAGGTGGTAGCAGCATCTTAGGGCCTGTGACATTGGCGTGGGGGCGATCTCCCGTGTAGGATGTCTGCAGTCACGGGAGGCGTTCCACAGAATTTGTCTTGCACCCATTCGATTTCGGTTCTTATACTCCGCGCCAGTTAGAGAGCTATTCAGAGGAGCAAAATGAGAGAATTCGGCACGTATATGGCAATCCTGGCGTTGATTGTTGCCGTACTTTTCTTCGTTGTGCATGTTCTCGAACGTGTGTGTGGGTAGTGCAGCATAGCGTGTGTTTCGAGAGGAGCGTTCCGGCTTGGCGCAAGAGGGTCCAACATTTCGTGAAATCATGATGGCCGTTCGGCGCCCCGAGGTGCTCTACAACGTTCCCATACATGTCTGCATCCTGATTCCGGCGACGAGTGTGATTGCCTACCTTGCCACCCGTTTGGATGCACTCGTGGGCTGGGAGCGGTTTGTTTCCCTGCCTTTGGGGATTGCTCTGTTCAGCATATTCTTCCCCATTGGTGTCTTCATCGTGTGGTACACCTATGGCTACTTGTCAATCATGGGCGAAGGAAGTCCGGCTACGCATCTTGGTGGCACAAAGAAGCTTGTGACCTCTGGGGTTTTCTCTCTCTGTCGGCATCCTTCCATTATCGGGAAGTTCTCCGGCGTGTTTGGTTTTGGGTTGCTTGTGGGATCTCCCACCTTCTTTTTCATCATCATCCCGGCCCTGACGACCTACTCTCTGGTTGCTGTACGCTTCCTTCAGGAGAAGCTCTGCGTCAAGCTCTGGGGGGATGACTATCTTGCCTACCGCAAGTCCACTCCGCTCATCATTCCGCGCCTACGGCGGAGCTAGTATCCTGTTCCTGGAAGTTCCCTTACTCGGATCCCTGTCATGCCGAGCGAAGTCGAGGCATCTCGGCTTCGACAGAAGCCGCTGCTTCGCGACGAGATCCCTCGACTCCGCTTCGCTCCGCTCGGGATGACAATGGTCGCTTGGTGTACATGATGACTTGGGATAGCACACACTGTAACTTCTCAAAAAGTTCCTTTTCTGGAGACGGTGTCTTGTAGGGGTAGGCCAGGCTCTGGCCTATCCCAGGCTTCGGGGGCACCCCAGGGCCTGGGGTACCCCTGCTGAAGAATGCTCACACGGATGGTTTTTGAGAAGTTACCACACACTGACCTCGATTCGTCGTCACCGCGCGAGGTGTGGCTACAGCTCTTGAGCCATGATTGGGACCTCGATGTCCCGGCTGCCATGGGGGACTTGATCACAGCCATTACAGTCCTGATCAATGCCATCTCCAGAACGTTCAAATGCACCGGGGAAGATCGTTGGATCGCCGTCCTCAAAATCGGGACCTCCCCAGCGCTTGCCTCGGAAGCCATCTCCGTCTGCATCTTGCTCCGGCAACAGCGGTACCGCGGTGCGTCTTAGAAACGCGGCATAGGCAGCAATGGCCGCAGGAGCGCATCGCAGAGTATCATGACCGAGCTCTGGGAACAAAAGATTGTCCGCCCCCCTCAGAGCACTTCCGCCGGATGCCGAGGCTCCCCGAATGGTGAGCGTTGGCAGCGAGAAGGGCATCCCCTGAACGGGATCCGGATAGGTCGGCGTTTCGCCGTGAATCAGGATCTCGCGCAGCAGTGGTGAGCCGGCAGTCAGCACCCATGCGTTGGGATCCCCCATGAGGGTCCGCTCTGCCGCGGCGTCGGATCCCATGCCGTGAAACGGGGTGTCGATGTAGACTTCAGCCGCCACCCAGTGGGCAATGCTGTACTTAAGGAGGGTGAGGCGCGCCAGCAGCCCCCCGGTCCCGTGGGCGACGATCTGCACTCGGTCTGCTCCGGTGTACGCCATGACAGCAGTGATAAAGAACTTCAGGTCGTCCGTGGCCTCTTCAATGCTCGTCATGTAGTGGTTCGCGGGGGCAAAGTCGATCATCCAGATCTCGATCGGCTGGAACCCCTCGCGCAGCAGCGCAGCATAGACATCCCCTTCCGTTGTGGCACCCAGCCCCGTGTTCTGTCCGGTCCAGTCGGAGTGGTCCCTGAACTGATCCGGAACAAGAATCACGGGGCAATGCGAGAGCATGCGTGCTTCGTCGCGCGATGTTCCACCACCGGCCCCTCCGAAGGTAACGGGGGAGAGATCAAAATCCTCCGGGAGGCCGTTGCGATCTGCTTGCGCCGTCGGGCTCAGTGTCAGTAGCGCTGCTACTGCGGCCGCGGCTGCGTGTCTGCGCGAAATCCTCATTGAACGGCCCCCTCTTCGGCGATGTCGCGCACACAACGAAATCCCTGCGCATCATTACGGATTTCCGGAAGCAACATTCTTGCATCGGCCCCGTGTAAGTCGTCGGCGGCGGTCTGCCATGATCCCCCTCTCACGGCATACATGGTGATCGGTGGAGGAAGATCCGCTTCGGGGATCTGCTCCTTCATCTGTGCATAGTCCCAGATATGACCGTCTTCGGGGGCGATGTATCCCTCGCAGCGGGTCTTGGTCCACTCGCCGACGTTTCCGCCCATGTCCAGCAGTCCCTCTGGTGTCGCTCCTGCCGGATAGCTGCCCACTGGAGCCACGGCAAACCAGCCGTCATTGTGCCGGACATCGCGCCAGGGAAAGTCTGTTGTTGCATCGGCATAGTTGCCGCGAGATCCATCTGGTTCTACGTTGCCCCAAGGGAACCACCTCCGTGCGGAACCGCGGGCGGCCCACTCCCATTCCTCTTCCGTGGGTAGCCGTTTGCCGGCCCACGTGGCATACGCGGTGGCATCGTGCCAGTCGACGCCCACGACGGGGTTGTGTCCGTTCGTCGAGAATATCTCCGTCCAGGCGGGGAGTGCGGGATGCCCGGTGGCTGAAACGAACCTCTGATATTGCGAGAACGTGACTTCATGGCGGTCCATAAGGAAGGGCTGAACCGTTGTTGAATAGCCACGCTCATCCTCGAACCAGCGACGGTCGACTGGCTTCAGCTTGCCAACGAAACGACTGGCCATCTCGGCTGTTCGATCTATTTCCTCCTCCGTTGATCCAAATAGAAAGCTGCCCCCGGCGATGTAAACCATGTCGTTGTGTGAGTGTGGGCTGGATCGTTGAACAGCGTCGTTGGCCGCTTTCCATGCACCATCCTCGGCAGCGATGCGGGCCTCTTCGAAGGTGTAGTTCTTCGCGGGCCTTACGCCCATGAGCAGGAAGATGTGAAAACCCTCGGGCCTGTCGACAATGCGTACCTCTCCGACCTCCCGCATCCTGAAGACAGAGGCCTCCACATCTGTCGGGAGCGTTCCACGGGAGAGGTATCCGAGGTCCCCCCAACGCGCGTATTCGTTGTCCATGCTCGGGGCGCCCGTAAGCTGGAAGGTCTCGTTGTTGTTCCTCTCCAGGCGCAGGCGCAGCGCATCTGCCTCGATGGCGGCAGCACGTCTTACGTCTTCACCTGCGTCCGCGTGCACGGGAACCAGGAAATGGTGGATTCGAAGCTGCTCTTCGCGCTGGAACAACTCGGGATGTGCGCTGAAGAACGCACGAGCCTGATCCTCGTTGACACCTGCTGTCGGGTCAATGGCCGAAGGTTGAGGGACGCGGTACACGATCATCTCTTCATCTGCAATTGCCGGTGCCCCACAAAGCTCGCGGAAGATATTCATATCGGCCAGCGTGATGGGAGGGGGCTCCGCGATCTCATCTTCCAGCGGGGCTTCGAGCCGATCCAGCATCAATGCGTTCGGGTGCACGATGATGTAGTCACAACCTGCCGCATGGAGGCGCTTCAGATAGCAAACGATGTCACGCCTTGAAGTTAGCGGGAGAGGGGGTGCGGGGAATCCGGTGGGCGCCTCAAAGTAGCGGTTCATCATCCGAGTATTGCTGCGCACACTGGCGTGGAGGTAGGATCTCCCGCTTGGGCTGTCCGGGACGTACGGCAGGTGGATCGCGACGCCACCGTGGTCCTTGAGCCAGTGGATGGCGGCCCCATCCTCTGAAGAGGTGACGCGTGGCGGGAAGAGTTCAGGCCAGAGTATGCAATGCTCAGCGAGAACGACTCCGAGAAGAAGTGTGATGAGCATCAGGGAGCGTTTCCTGCACGCGAGAGAGAGTCGACTCACACCGAGCGCTGCAAGTGCTGCGATGCAGATCTCGGCCATTGGCATGGCACGAATGGGAAATCCGAGTCGGAAACCGCCCGGAAGCTGCGTCGCCAGAAAGTGGTATGGGAGGGGGAAGTGTGAGAGGATCCGCCCGCCGGTATGCAGGAAAGGGCCTGCCGAGATGAGAAGGAAGAGCAAGGCTGTCCCGGCGAGCACCCACGCATGGCGTTCGCGGCGGACAATGGCGACGATGGCGGCTAGGCAGCCAATGATCGAGATGCCGAGGGGAAGCCCCTGCACCATGGGGACGAAATCGCGATAGGGCAGGAATCGAAAAGGTTGGAGGAGATCAAACGCGCCACGCGGTGCTTCCGCGATTGCCCATGGAATCTCGTCCCCGCTCGGGGCTGGCCCTCCCGGTAGATTTGCATAGAGCAGGAAGATTGCAATGATGGGCGGGATGGCTGCCGGCCAGGCCGTCCGAATTACGAGCCGCCATTCGCGCACATGTTTCAGTGTCGAAAGGATCGCGAGGATCACGCCGACCCAAGCTGAATACCACGCATATTGAGCATATGTCAGTAGCATGAGTGCCCAGAACAGACCCGCCTTCAGGGCATCTCTGCGGTTGGGGCGGTCGAGATACCTGAAGAGACTCAGTACAAAGAGCGGAATCCACCAGAGGATGGTCTTCTGCAGAAACCCCATGTCCAGCTTCAAGAGTGCATACGGGCTCAGCAGGAACAGGCATCCGCACAGCAACGCCCCCAGCAACGACCGCGAGAGATAGCGGCCAAGGAGATAGGCGCAGAATCCGTTCAGGGCCAGTGTGATGATCAGGAATGCGCCGTGTGCCGCTTCAAAACTCCCGAGTGGAATGAGCGGCAAGTAGCCGTAAAGATGGAGCGATATTCCACAGTAGGAACGGAGGTCCTCCCCGTGGGGGTAGGCGATTCGGTTGGAGTAGGATGGCTGTAGCCACCTGCCGGCGAGGATGTTATCCACAAAATCGCGCTGATGGAACATCTCTCCCTGAATTCCTGGATGTTCTGCATTGCCGAGAACTCGGTCTCCGGAGCCCCAGAAGATGGCTCCGCACAGGGCCGTCGCCAAGCAGAGGAAGAAACCGAATGGGAGCAAGTGCGCCCGAAGCCAATGGGTTGGAAGTCGCACTTTCATGGGTAGAGGTGGCCGCCCTTCTGCTTCAGCGTGTCGTAGATTGCCTCGGCGACAGCGCGATAACCTCGCGGGGTGCAATGCCCATCACGTTTCCAGTAGACGCGCCCCTCCTGTTGTGCTGCAAGCAGGTAGGGAGAGGTGTCGATCACGGGAATGCCATAGGGGCTGCACTGTCGCAGCAATTCGTCACGTGATAGCTCACACTCCTCGAGCGACAGCGGAATATAACACACCACCGCTTTGGCTCCGTTGGTGGCGGCCAGCTGACCGATCCGCCCGAGCTCCTGACCGATCCTCTCCCATGCGGCCTCAACAAGTTTGGGTGAGGTGTCGAACTCCCGTTGCCGTTTCTTGGCTGCATGCCGACTCACTTTGCTGTGCACGAGGCGTGCAAAGTGGGAGTTCAGAACCAGCCATGTCCCCGTGTAACCCAATCGCTTCGCTTGCGCGTTCTTCAGGAAGCCCTCGTAGAGCCGGACTTCCTCTATGTCGATGTGAATCTCAAAGATGTCAGTCTCATTGAAGCCGACGAGGATGAGGTCGGGGTCGTATGCCAAGCCTTCGCATTCGACAAGCAGTCGTTCGGTGAGGGGGGTGCATCCGCCAATTCCCGCTTTGATGATTTCTACCGGGTTGCTACGGGTTGGGTTGCTGTTCAGGAGTTGCTCCAGTACGGCAAGATAGGTCTCGTGGAACTCGGCACCGGCCCCATAGGCAAAGCTGTCTCCCACCCCAAGAATGCGCAACGTGCCTGCAGGTTTTTCCGGCGTGTGCTCAATATCACGATATCCGACCGAATTATGGACGGTTGTCTGGGTGAACTCGCCTGTTCCGGATGCTGCCGTCAGTTGGATTGAGGGCCTGAGATGGAACGGAAGAATAGGGTGGGGCCTGTAGATCTCATCGCGGTAGAGCTTCGGCAGAGGAGGGGTGACACCTGTGAGGCGGGTCACGGCCTCAAGAAGAAAGAGCGTGAGGAAGAGGGACGCGATCCCCTTTACTGCAAGTTTCGAAAAGCCCCGAGTCATGTCACTCCGCCTGTTTATCAATGACGTTCGCACTGATTCGAATGGAATATGCCTGTGGCTCGGTATGGAGGCAAGCGAAACGTCTGTTCCGCCATCTTGATGTCTGCCCCGAGTGTGCTACGATCGCGCCATGACGATTCGCAGGATCAGGCTGAAGTCTCTCTGGATTCCCCCCGTTTTGTTGCTTGGTGTTGGTGCCTTCGTGTGGCCCGTGCTGCGCGGCCCTGAACCCTGTGTGGGCGGGCGCGAGTTCTCTGAGGTGTGGGGGCATCTGTGGGCCTATTGGATATTCCCACACATGCTTTTCGTGAGGAATGCATGGCCACTGTGGATTGATATCGTGAATCTTCCGGAAGGGTTCGCTCTCTACCCTGCAGATCCGATTCACCTAGTGGCTGTGACGCTCTTGCGGTCGGTCTTCAGCCTCGTGTCT
This sequence comes from Verrucomicrobiota bacterium, assembly GCA_018645275.1. GTDB lineage: Bacteria > Verrucomicrobiota > Kiritimatiellia > UBA8416 > UBA8416 > JABGOW01. The sequence continues at coordinate 3,184 of JABGOW010000251.1, read as the reverse complement.
GCATACAATCTCCTGATGGCAGGAACCCTCTTGCTGACCGCCTGGGCCACCTATCTGCTGGCATACGAGCTGTGTCGGGTGCGACTCGTTGCGGTTTGGTCAGGCGTGATGGTGAGTTTGAGTCCTTATCTCAGAGGCAGCTACATCGACAACTATACCGAGTCAATGGGGGTGTACTGGGTGGCGCTTGTGCTCCTCAATTGCGCCGTCAATATTCGGCGGCCGACGATCAGGCGAGGCGTTCTGGGGGGACTCCTGTTTGCCGGCCTGTTCTACACGAATCTCTACTACACGGTCATTGGCGGCGTTGCCTATGCTCTCGCAGGTGGTTGGGCTGTTGTTTGCGAGAAGCGGAATCGGGGCTTCCGCGCAGCGGTGCTTGCGCTCGCTCCCGTGTGTGGAATGATGTTGGCGATTCCCGGGTTGTTGGTCTTCATGCACACCGAGCCTGGACGTGCTACGGAGGGAGGCACGCTCGTTGAGTTTGTCCAGGGCGCCACAGTGCCGGTCGAGATTCCCTCGCATGATACTTGGACGTATGCTGCACGTATCGCGGCGGAGTCGGCCAACCGCGAGGCGGATTGGTTTCAGAGTCCGGGGAGTGCCGACATTGCATCCTACCTTCCTCCTCTGCCGCGCACACAGCTCGCACATCCGAAGGGATTGCTCTGCGCCGTCTACCCGGGGCTGTTGGCTCCGCTCTGCCTTGGCGCATTTCTGCTGATTCGTCGAAAGCGACTTGGCGGTTTCTTCCTTGCAGCCGTCGCTGCATGGTTGCTTTCGCTCGGGGTTTTTCCGTGCTGGAGAGGAAGTCCCTTGTTCGTCTGGGATGGACACCCCGTTCCGGGGCCATTCTATGCGCTGTTGCGGGTCTTTCCGTTTGTCTCCGACTTGACGCAGACCTACCGCTTCTCGGTCATTGTGATCCTGCTTTCCAGTTGCGCGGTTGCGTTGGTGGCAGCTGCTCTCTGGCGCCGTGGTGGGCTGGGGAAGTGCGCGGGTCTGTTATTGATGGCGGTTTGTTTTGCGGATGCGCTGCTGCTTGGTGCGGTTCCTTTTCCTGTCCCGACGGTGGAGACAGAGGTGAATCCGGCGTTCGAGTGGATTCGGGGGCGTCAAGATAAGGGAATGGTTATCGAGTGGCCATGTTGGCAGGAGTCGGCGGGCTGTTCGGGCAATGTGGTCCCTCCCGAGCGACCGCAGTATCATCAAACGGTCCACCAGCACCCCATGGGCCCCCTAACTGACGCTGCTGGATCGGTCTGGGGGTTCATCGCACCTCAGTTTTTCTCGGACCTTGCCGGGCTGACGACGCAGTTTAATCCCCCTGCGATATTGCCGTTGGAGCGGGGGCGTCCAGAGACGGGTGGGGTTGCGCGCATGGTGGAGCTTGGGTACGGGTACTTCGTTGTGCACAGTTGGGCGCTCCCTGCCGATGAACGACGGGCTGTCAGGAAATACCTGCTATCCCGCTTGGGACGCCCTACAATATTCGTAGGCGAAGTCGATGTGTACACGCTTCAGGAGTCTGTATCCGACTAGCGCTATAGGATTGACGTTCTACAACTCAAGAAGGGGAATATGAAGACGTTCTTACTGAGAGCATGTTGGGTTTCGCTTGTGGTGATGCTGCTGGTTTCGGTGTGCGGGTGCAGGGCAATCTATCGCCTCCAAACGTCCGGCGCCATTGTCTATGTTGATGGTCGTCCACGCATCAACCTCCTGGCGGTGAAGCAAGAGCGACAGACGGACTGTGGTATTGCCTGTCTCTCTGGAGTTATGAACTATTGGGGGGCCGAGGTCTCGGCAGATGAGATTGCCGACTTTCTGGGAGAAGCACCAGCGGAGGGGTACAGCCTCGCGCAGATCAGGAGCTATGCCGAGCACGCTGGGTTCGCCGCTTTTCTCCTTGAGGGCTCTTTTGAAGAACTCCAACGGCAGTGCGACCTCGGTCGGCCCTGCATCATCTGCATACGCAGCTACGGGGAGGCGAACCACAGCCTCATCGTCTACGAAGCGGTAACTGTTGGAGAGGATTCAAATCTGAGCATCATGGATCCCGCTTCCGGGAACACCATGCGGATTCTGGGATCACGGCTTGAATCGCGGTGGGCCGCGATTGGCCATCCGATCCTGCTGATAGGCCGCAAGGATGCAGCTCAGTCCCAACAGATGGCCCCTGCGTCCAAGCCGGAACCGTAGGAAAGGGTTGTGGCCAGAGGGTTGCCAACAGTTGGTCATGCTTCCCGGTCACCAATGGGGGGGCAATATGGCGAATGGCAGTTGTTCCCCGCTCGGACACGGTTCGAGCGTCGCCTAGAGCTGCTCTAGCTCCATTGTGCTTCGTACCGTTAGACGCTTCTCTCGCTCCTCGTGTTCCATCAAATGCGCGAAAAGGTTGCGAACATCTTCGCATGCCGCATCCTCTGCGACCTGACGGTAGAAGCGCACAAGAGCTTCATCCATATCCAGCCCGATACGCAGCACGTCCTCGACCTGCATATCAGGGCTAACCTGAATGGCTTCGAAGCAGGAGGAAATGGCATCCCCCGGCGAGAACTGCAGCGATGTGTTGAGGATACGCTCCTCGGCGTCAGACTCATAGTCCGCAAGAGCCTTCTCTAAGGCCTCCTCGTGACGAGCCATATAGTCTGAAAGCATCTGCATTCGATCACTGTCAGTCGAGGATTCGCACTTGGTGTAGAAGTCCTGAAGGTGACGATGAAATCCCCGTGCCTGATCCAGTAGTTCCTTTACGGTCTTTGCCATGACGCCTCCCTTGCCAGACGGGCTGGATTGTCCGTTGAGTTAAGGGCGCACACAAGGCGCATCACACAACCTGCCGTCCGTTCGTCAGTATGATACAACGCCCTGTATGTCTCGTCACTGCAATTCGAACCAAAACACTTTGGAACACGACATGCCACAGGAGAAGCGCGTCAACGGCATCGAACCGGCTTTCTACCTCATTACAGTCGATCCGTAAGAAAGGCTAGAAAGCGTTCAGGGCTCAGGGGGTTCAGAGTTCATCGGGGGGTCGACGGTCCGAGACAAACCAGCTGCTTACACCAGCGATCCAGGCCGAGAAACGGTAACCGTTAAGCTTGGCTGATATTCAAGTATAGTGCGCGCTCCGCGCGAATCCAAAGCTCCGACTCCGTCTGAGCACTCCATATGGGAGCGG
>JABGOW010000025.1 GCA_018645275.1 Verrucomicrobiota bacterium | reverse complement strand
TGTGCAAGCCGTTTTTGTGCTTGGGGCTTCCCCATTCTGAGCGGGATAACCGGACTAGAGATCCTTCGACAAGCTCAGGATGACGCATTTTCCAAGGTCCTGTGTCATGCCGAGCTTGCCGAGGCATCTATGCCTCATTGCTAAGCGTCTTCTTCAGTTTCACGTACCGAAATGGGATATTGACGATGGTAGATTCATTTTCCGCTTGCGGATATTCACGGTGTATGATTTATTGATATCTCGCAATGACAACTCTTGCAGGGAGCTCCAGATGAAGTTGAAGCTGTTTTATTCGCTCAGTGTGTTGGCCGCAGTGTGTCTGTCGGCGTTTGCCCAAATCCGGTTCTCGGCTGAAGACCCGTGGCTGGCAGCAGATGGCGAGGTGCTCAACCCGGAGGTACGTCGAATTGATGTGTCTAAAAAGAAAGCGGGCCGGATTCCCGATCTCAAGCCGTCGGACTGGACGGTGGCGGTCTGGAATTTCCCGGCGTGGAATCCAGGGGGTAAACACATCCCGGAGCTGGCGCACGGAAAGACGCTGCGCCTGCCGCTGCTCTACGATTCGTCCGATCCCGAATGTTTGCATAACGGGGTCTACTATTACCGCCTCTCCGATCCCGATGTGATGGACTGGCAAGTCAAATGGATGCGCGAGGCGGGCGTCAACCTGGTGATGTTCGACTGGTATCCGTCTTCCTCTAAAGAGGCGTTTGACAACTCGCCGCGCCACCGCACGATTAACGCGTCGATCGAAGAAGGGTTTCTCGGAAAAACCGAAACGGGCGGCAAGCCGGTCAAAACAAACCGTTTCGCGAAGAAGATAAAGTTTCTCGCCATGTGGACCAATCACGGAGGCGCCTGGATTCCGAAAGGAACGATGGAATACGCCTGCGAGAACTTTCTTAATCAGCCGAACTACTACACGATCGACGGTAAACCCATCATCATTGTTCACGCGGCGGGAATTCTTCGCGACGAGCACGGCGGCGACGGTGGTGATCGGATGGAAACGCTACGCAAATGGGTTTTGGCGCAGCGCGCGATTGCAGAATCGTACGGTCACAAGGAAATCATTATGGCGCTGGGCGCGATCCATCCGCAGCATGCAAAGGGCTTTAAAGATATAGGCTTTGATATGTGCTTCACCTATCTGACCCCGGCGAATCATGAACTCGAGACGGTGACCCCGATTGAGTTCTACAAGAATGGCAAAAAGGCGTCTGAGGGCGAACTGCACGAGGCGGATTACGAAACCGTCATGATTCCTTCGATGAAAACATTCTGGACGAAGCAGGCCAAGGTTTGGGGGGCGCGCAACTATATCCCGACCATAACCATGCGCGCGGACTGGCGCCACTGGCATCCGCAGCGCCTGCTTTACTATCACGGTTGCACGCCCGATGTATATGCCGACACACTCGAAATGGCGAAGCAGCACGTGAAGGAGGTCGGCGGACGCAAGTTTCTAACCGTTGGGATCTGGAATGAGATTTATGAAGATGAATATATCGAGCCGGATGTGAAATACGGATACGAATACGGTAAGCAGATCAAGGCCGCCTTCGGCGAAAACCGGAAGAGGGACTGAAATTATGACCAAGCACCTGATTAAGCGGATTAAGACCAGGACCTGCGCGGAGTATGGCTCCGCCGGGCTGGCGGACACCTTCCTGAGCTTCGGTATCGCAACGCTCCTGATGCCGATCTACAACATTGGTCTGGGTATTGATGCCAAACTGCTCGGGTTTGCCATGATTATTCCCCGGATCCTGGATGCCATTACCGACCCGCTGATGGGCAATATCTCCGACAACACCCGTTCGCGTTTCGGGCGCCGTCGTCAGTATGTGTTTGCCGGTGCGGTGCTTTGTGCCGTGCTGTTTCCGTTCATCTGGATGCCGCCGTCTGCCTCGCAGAATGTGACGGTGATCTATCTGGTGGGCGCCATGTGTCTGCATTCGATCTTCTACACGATCTTCAATGTGCCGTACACCGCGCTCGGCTATGAGGTCACGCAGGATTACGACGAACGCACCCGCCTGTTTGCCTGGCGCTTCTATTTCGCAACGGCGGCAGGGGTGGCGACCCAATGGCTCTACAAGTTGTGTCTGATGGCGGGGGATACGGAAGTGGAGGGCGTACGTGTCGTCAGTGTCGCCATCGCTGCGATTGTACTCGTCTTCGGGATCATCCCGCCTCTCTTCACCCGCGAGAAAGAAGTGGTTGAAGGTCAGGAAAAGGTGAATCTCTTCAAAGCGCTCGGCTGCGTTGTGAAGAACCGCGCCTTTGTCATCATGATGATCAGCTACGTTATTATCGTGACGCTGCTGTTCTCAACCGGCTCACTGGGACTCTACATCAACATCTTCTATGTGTTTGATGGCGACAAAGATACCGCGGCAACCGTGATGTCCTCCGTGGGTACGATCATGATCGCTTTTGCCTTCCTGGGCATGCTGCTCATGAAAAAGGTCTCCGAGCTCACAGGCAAGAAAGCCGCCATCCTTATGGCGATGGGCATCGCCCTTTTCGGGGTGCTGCTCTCCTGGTTTACGCTCCGTCCCAATACATCCGGAATCTGGTGGCATTCCGTCGCGCTGCAGTGTATTCACAGCATCTTCCTGGGCGTAGGCGTCCAGGGCTGCTGGCTGCTCTTCAGTTCCATCCTGGGCGATGTCTGCGATGACGATGAGCTCCGCACCGGCCTGCGCCAGGAGGGCGTGTATAGTGCGGTGAACGGCTTCGTGAACAAGCTCGCAAACGCCCTCGTGATCCTGGGGGCCGCGTTCATGCTCGAGTTTGCCGGCTACGTTGCCGGAACCGATCCCTCGCCCGAAATTGCGTTCCGAATGAAAGGCATCTTTATCGCCGTGCAGATACTCGGGCTCAGCGCTGGTCTGGCTCTGATGGCGTTCTTCCCGATCAACCGCAAACGCGCCGAGGAAACCCGCCGCATTCTGGACGAACGCAAGACGGCGGCTGAGGAGGCGTAGGGGTGCGCAGGCGGGAGATTGGTTGGCTTTCAGATAACAGAGGAGTGATGATGGGAATCATGAAACGAATTACCTGTTTGGCTGTGCTGGTCTTTGCCACGATCTCTGCGCAGGCCGCAAAACCGAACATCATTTTCATGCTGGCAGACGATTTGGGTTATGGGGATCTGAGCAGCTACAACCCGAAGTCGGAAGGGGAGGCACCGAACAACACGCCGATCCGGACGCCGAACCTGGACCGCATGGCTGAGAACGGCGTGCGGATGACCGACTTTCATTCAGCGGCTCCGATCTGTTCGCCCTCGCGCCGTGCGCTGCTCACGGCGCGCTATCCGAACCGCCTTGGCGAGTGGGCGGAAGCCTATAACGGCAGTCAGTTTCCCGGTGTCCGGGCTGAGCAGGACCCGACCATCGGTATGTGGCTGAAAGAGGCCGGTTATGCGACCGCGGTCTATGGAAAATGGAACGTTGGCGAGGAGAAGGGCGTTTCCTGGCCGGGCGCGCACGGGTTTGATGATTGGCTGATCATCGACCACAACACCGGCTACTTTCAGCACAAGAATAAGAACAGCGATTGCCAGGGCCGTCCGATGCTCTTTGAAACCGGCGGCAATCGCGTCGCGAATCTCGAAGGGCAATACCTGACCGACATCTGGACCGATAAGGCCCTCGAGTTTATTGACGTGAATCAGGAAACCCCGTTCTTCGTCTACCTGCCGTGGTCGATTCCGCATGGCCCGCTCCAAGACCCGGATGCCGCCCCGTCCACCGCGTTTGATGCCGGCGCCAAATCCAGCAGCCCGGAAGGCCGGAATGTTTATGTGAAGATGGTCGAACACCTCGACAAGCATATTGGCAGGATCTTTCAGACCCTGGAAGAACAGGGGCAGCTGGATAACACCTTGATTATCTTTACCAGTGATAACGGCGGCATGCTCGCCGGCAACTGCTGGCCATTGAAGAAGAGAAAGCAGCATCTGGAGGAGGGCGGCATACGCGTGCCCTTCCTGATGCAGTGGCCCGGCAAGATTCCCGCCGGGACCGTCAGCGACAAGCCTTCAATCATGATGGATGCCTCGGTTACCGTTCTTGCGGTTGGCGATGCGCTGAAATACGTGCCGGAAGACCGCACGCTTGACGGAATCAACCTGCTGGAGAAAAACGATTCGCCCCGCGAGTTCGGCTGGCGTCGCCGCGACTGGGGCTGGCAGGGGAACTATTTGCGCCAGGAGGCGTATCGCTTCGGCGACTGGAAACTGCTGCGCTCCTACAGATTTCTCGGTGAAAAGAAGTGGTCGCCCGAGCACAAGGATGAGCTTTTCAATCTGAAGGACGACCTTGGCGAAACCCAAGACCTCGCGAATCAGATGCCGGAGAAGTATGCGGCCATGAAGAAGGCCTTTGATGAATGGAAAGCCGAGGTGGTTGAGCAGAGCCCTGACTTTCTCATTCCGCTGCGCGACCAGCTCGGCTCACCTGCCAATCTGCCGGACGATATCGTGATGGAGTTCAAATCGAAGAAATTCGGCGGGAGTCTTCATAGGGCGAAAACCAAAGAGCTGGTTTCGAATCCGGTGATTGAAAACGGAATTTGCAGGGTGATCGTGCAGGCCGGGGCTACGCCGCCGCTTCTCTTCAAGGGAATGGATGTGGATACGGACAAATATTCGAAGATCCGCTTTGAGATGAAGATTTCCGGGGGGGCAGAGATCGGCAGAGGCCGTGCCGTGCTTCGTTCCAACCTTTGGAAAGGCAATGATCTGCTGTTCGATCCGGTCGCCGACGGGCAGTGGCATGAATATGTTATCGACTGCACCGAGTCGCCCGCGTGGTCGGAATGGACTCCCGAAGGCCGCATAGGCATTGCGCTTCCGGTTCCGGCGAGCGGGGAGGTTGAGGTTGAACTGAAGCCCATTCGGCTTCTGCGGTAAGCCCATGGTTGAAGTGTCTGACATCGATCGCCGTGTTCCATCTTGGCCACGCGTGACTGGCTTGTTTTCAGCGCAGCGGCAAGCTGTGACGGCGAGACGAAAATATGATGAGGTCCCACGGGAGGGTGTATTCGGAATCGCGACATTGCCGATCCTGCTGGCGGTCACTTGGCGAGAGGCCTTCCCTCAAGTCCAGTGGTATGTGGTCGCGCGACCCTTGCCTCTCGGCTGCAGATACCCCAGGCGCACGAGGTCTTTCAAGCGAGATCGGGCTGTGTTGATGGAGACGCCAAGGATCTCTCTGGCTTCGCCGGTTTTGATCGGGTGGTTTCTGTCCCGGTAGGGCTGCAACGCCTCTGCGTCTTCGGGGAGACCGTCCGTGGCCTCTTCGCGTCCCCTGAAGAGGGTCACTTTCACGTAATCCCCTCCCTCCACAAAGACCGGACGACGGTTCCGGTTTTCAAGGCAGGAATCGAGGATCAGGCGGAAGCCCAGCCCGCGCTTTTCCACTAAACCGGCTTTGCGGGCCAAGTGGCGCAGTCTTGGGTTGCGCGCGTACGAGACGCCGTTGCCGAGATGCTCCAGGTCGATCGGCCCGGGGAAGTTGCCCGGGCTGAACACTTCGAGCCGATCAGGAAAGAGGGCAACCTTTACGGCGGAAGCAATCGCATACATGCGATGGATCAGAGCATTCAGCAAAACTTCTCGCACGGCGCGTTCTGGGATGGCCCACTGTGACTGCCTGCGGACGACTCCTGTGACCTCTTCCTTTTCAATCAGATGGGACTTGAGCAACTCCACTACCCGATTGACGGTAACAGGAAGTGGCGCGGAAACATCAATCGTGCGGACGGGGTCAGTCGGTGCCTCGCCGCCAAACTCGCTGTAGAGCAGTTCGCACTGTGGCAGGACGTCTGACGGGCGCGGGTGAAAGAAGACCACGCCGGCATGGGTGACTTTGACTTGGGCAGATGGTTGGGTCAGTGCGATGACATGGTCGGCCTGAAGCGATGAGGAGTCGGGCGGACCGTTGTAGTAGGTGCGAAGAAGGGTTTGATCCAGTTCCGACACGCCGATATCGGTCGCCTCTTCATCCCAACGCCGCCGCGCCCCCTGCCTCAACAGGTCTTCATAAAGTTCTGGCGTGGCCCGGCGGGAATGCGCACCTATGCGCACATAGACGCCTTTGGGTGTGCCCTCGGATTTGATGAGATAGGGCTTTCGTTCGCCTGGATGCACCCGGATTCGAATGAGACATTTATCTCCGATCCATTGCGTCGTGAGCTCAGGTACGCAATAGGGCGTGATTGCGTCAAAGGCAGCTTTTGGAATATCCTCTAAGTATTGCTCGATCCGCTCCTCCGAAAGCCCGACGAGAGAGCGGTCCGCATCCCGGACGCCAACGAGAATCTCGCCGCCGATATCATTACTGAATGCGACAATCGTCTTGCAGACAGAGCGATAATCGCTGAGCAGCTCTTTGTACTCGAGTTGTCGACCCTCTCGCTTGACTTTCTCTTTCATGATACGACCCCGCTGTCAGTACTCCGAATCTCTGCGACTTCTTATCCAATACGCTCCAAGAATCGCACAAACCCCACAATTCGTCAATGATAAAGGTGTGGGATTTGTGGGATTTATGGGATTTGCCCTCGATCCTTGCCAGGCGCGACGCGAAGGGGGCATGCCCCGCTGCCCCAGCAATCGCGCCACAATACGGCTGTCATGTCGAGAACCGTACCTGCTAGTGTCCCAAAAGCCCACGGGTGTGCGTTTATCGTAAGGCGTTGCGGCAGAAGAACCATACACGTCTCGCGCACGTCACGGTCGTGTGGGTGAACGAGAACGGCGACGAGAAGGGTGGACGATTAGAGATTCTCTCCCTCGTAATCCGTTCTCGTCGCCGTTCTCGTCAACCGATTGGGGTGTTACGGATGATGCAACTGCGAACAGAACAGATTCTGACTGCGGTTCCGTAAAACATAACCACTTGATAAGCGATACTTTGCGATGATGTATCGCACTACCGTGCCCAAAAGCCATCTGGCTATGACTTACATACGCATCTGGATGACTTTCAGGCACTACAATATTGCTGACCACATGTACCTTCTTCGAGCCCATAAATCTCACTTTCTTCAAAAAGGTTATTGATCGAATGATATACGTGCGCTATATTCTTTCCTGAACCCATCCGTAAAGAAGGAGGCAGAACATGAAGAGCAACCGGCGCAGGCTTTTACATACTCTGGTGGCGGCAGCGGCCCTCATTGCCGGGGTCTCTGCGCACGCGGCCACGGCAGAAAAGCCCAATATTGTCTTCATCCTCGCCGACGACTTGGGCTACGGCGATCTGGCCTGCTACGGCCATCCCTATGCGAGAACGCCCCATATCGACAGCCTCGCCAAGAGCGGTACGCGGTTCACTCGGTTCTACGCCACGGGAGTAACCTGCCAGCCCAGTCGGGTCGGCTTCTTGACCAGTCGGCATCCTCGCAGCTATACGCACCGGGTCGGCGACTTCGGCTTTAGAGATCGCAAAACCATCGCGGAGCTGCTTAAAACGAACGGATATGCCACCGGCCATTTCGGGAAGTGGCACATCGGCCCCGGAGTCGGAGGGAAGAAAGTGTCGCCAAAGATTCCCCCCGAATCGGACTACGGCATGGATGAAATCAAGATTAATGAGTCTCTTAGGGACGGCATTAGTGGTCGGGACGACCCGACATTTGAGGATTCTATTGACTTCATTGAACGCCATAGATACGAGCCGTTCTATGTCAACGTGTGGGGGCATATTTCCCATTTCCGCGTCCCTTCGGATACCGTGTTTGCCAAGAAATTCACTGATCTGAAGGTCGATGAATCACTCTTTGGTCCGTATATGAAAACCAATAAGTTCAATACCTGCAGAGAGGTGTGGAATTTGAGTGTGGATACCTGCATGCAGAACTATCTGGCCGATGTCTGGAGCCTGGACCTGGCGGTTGGTCGCTTGCTGAAGAAGCTGGATGAGCTGGGGCTTTCGGAGAACACGATTGTTGTCTTTTCCAGTGACCAAGGCCCAGCGAGAAACGTACCCAATCAATGGAAATCCAACCAGGATGGCGATGTGCTTCGCGCAAATATGATGGGGTGGCCCAAGGGGTTGCGTGGCGGGAAACACGAAATGTATGAGGGTGGGGTGCGTATTCCCCTTATTGTCCGATGGCCGGGAAAGGTCCCTGCCGGTGCGGTGAATGAAGACAGTGTTCTCTCCGGGTTGGATTTCCTGCCGACGCTCTGCCACCTGACCGGCACATCCTATGATAAGGACCAGTTCGAGGGATTGAATGTCGCTGACGTCTGGCTGGGGGGCGATCGGGATCCGGACCGCTTTCTGTTCTGGGCGAAAGAGCAGCCCGTAGGGCTACATAAGAATTGGAAATATCATATAAACAAAAAGACGGGCGATGAACTGTATGACCTGGTGAAAGACCCGAATGAAACAACGAATGTCATTGCCCAACACCCCGAAAAGGCATCGCACATGCTCAAATCCATCCAGGCTTGGTACAAAACGCTGCCGGGGATGGCGGACGTTGTGAAAAAGCCAAAGAAAGGCGCAGGTAAGGGCAAGTAGTTCGGAGCGCCAGTAACGATAGAGCAGAAGATCCAGATGACTATTACAATGTCGAAATCACTACTGAAAATAGCATGCCTGATGTCCCTTCTCGTTTGTGGGGCACGGGCTGAGGAGAGGCCCCCGAACGTAGTCTTCCTGTTTGCGGATGATCTCGGCTACGGAGATCTGGCCTGTTACGGCCACCCTTATGCCAAAACGCCCGCGCTGGATAAACTGGCGACCGAAGGCACACGCTTTACACAGTCATATGCCGGGGGGCAGACCTGCAGTCCGTCGAGAACCGCCATCATGACTGGGCGCACCTGGTGGCGTTTTTCGAAATCGATCGGTTGGAATGGATTTGGCGAGCGGGTGACGGTTACGGAGCTTCTGAACAATGCAGGCTATGCGACCGGGCATTTCGGGAAATGGCATATTGGCCCCCAACCGTATGGTGGTCAGCGCCTCTCCGGCGTGTACGGTATCGATGAGTATGATCGTTGCGGTCCCACTGATATCTATAAACAGATCATTCCAGAAGGAAGAGATGCTCCGATCTACGACCGCGCCATTGAGTTTATTAAAGAGAATAAGGACCGCCCGTTCTATGTGAATGTTTGGGGCTTCAGCACGCATGCGCCCGTGTTTGCCCATCCCGATCATCTGGCTGAATTTGAAGGGTTGGAGGTCGATGAAGACGAGTTTTCGGAGCACATGCAAATCAAGTTCCGTAACTGCGAGAAGTATAACGGTGATATCAACCGTGCGATGCAGAACTATCTGGCCGACCTCTATGCGCTCGACCTCAGCGTCAAGAAAATACTCGATGCCATCGATGAGATGGGGCTGAGCGATAATACGATTGTCGTGTTTGCGAGTGATCAAGGGCCGGCCGATATAAAAATCAACGACGACGTCTACAATAAACCCATGGAATTCAAAGAGCATACTAAGAACATGATTGGTTGCGCCGGACCCTTCCGTGGGGGCAAGCACAAGCTGTTCGAAGGTGGATTGAGGGTGCCCTTTATCGTCCGCTGGCCTGGAAAAGTTAAAGCGAATACCGTCGATTCAGAAAGTGTCTTCTGCGGCGTAGACTGGCTTCCGACGATCTGCAAACTCGCGGGAGTCGAAGCGCCGACAGATATCGACGGCGAAGATGTCTCGGATATGTGGCTTGGCGCAAAAAAACGCGCTCGCCGCAAATCACTCATCTGGAGTGGGTATCCGGGACCCTCGATTCGTGAGAGGAAATGGCGCTACTACAAAGGCAAATATGGCGAGTTGTTGTACGACATTTCCAAAGATCCCGGCGAAACGGACAACCTCATCAAGCAATATCCTGAGGTTGCCGATCGACTCCGCAAAAAAGTAGCCGCGTGGCTTAAGGAATTGCCGAAGCTCGAACCGAAGCCCAAAAAGAAGAAAAAGAAGGCGCTTCCGGGATTAGCGGGGTGTTTTCTGTTGATGCCCGGAGAGATGTGGAGGGGAAACAGCGTGGAGAGACCCCCACCAGCTTGCCTGGTGGGTGAATGAGCTTAGTGGCCAAAGAA
>JABGOW010000002.1 GCA_018645275.1 Verrucomicrobiota bacterium | reverse complement strand
GCCTCCTCACTTACCAGGTAGCGCTTGCTTCGCCCCGGCGGGACATTGTGGTCTGAGAAAAGCGGGATCTCCCGGTGCGGATAGTCCGGCACCTTCCACACCTCCTGCCGCAGCGTCCCCTTCGGCGTCACATACTCCTTCACCAGCACCCTCGCGGCCCCTCCTTTCCGCATTCCGCATTCCACGTTCCGCATTTCCGAGGACCCGTGGCAGACGCCCTCGAAACAAAGGGGCACCCGGTCCACGGGTTCGTGCGCAATCGCAGCGAGGATTCGTTCACGAGATGTCATCACGGACCCCACCTGTAATCTCCAACGACTCCTCCCGTCGGTTGCTCGGTGTCCCGTTTCGATCTATATTTGGGCACTGGCCACTATGAGAGCAGCTTGGGAGATCGAGACCATGAAACTCAGGCTCTATCTGGATACGTCAGTCATGAGCGCATTGCTCGATGACAGACATCCAGACAGGATGCGCGAAACAGAGCAGTTTTGGGAATTGGCGCGCGAGTATGAATTCACCACGTCCGACCTTGCGAAGGAAGAGATCCTGAGTACGCCTGATGTCGAACGCAGAGCGCGCATGCTGAAACTGACTGAGGGCCTCACCATAGTCACGTTGGACAACGAGGCGCGAATGCTGGCCGATCTCTACATAGATCAAGACATCTTCAGCCCGGCTCTGCTGAACGATGCACTTCATGTTGCTGCCGCTGTGGTCTCAAGGCAAGACATCCTCGTCAGCTGGAACTTCAGACATCTCGTGAACCGACGGCGCAGAGCACTCGTGAACGAAGTGAACATCGTGCACGGATACCCAACCATCGAGATCGTCTCGCCGCCGGAAATTTGATACGGAGGTGCCAGAATGCAGTTTGACTACACCAGCGCTGCCCGTCGCATCAGTCTTCCTGACGCACACCTGCGCAAGCTGTGCGACCTCGTCCGACGAGACTTCCCTGATGATGACATGATGTTCGAGCTACACGTACTGAGAGCCCTCATGGCCGTCGAGTCAGGGAAGGTCACCGTCGCTCAGATACTAGAGGAAGTCGATCCAGCGCTATCCCCGGGATCATAGAGACCATCCCCGCTCCGCCTCCAGGTGGCAATTCTTGGTCTTCTTCCCACTCCCGTACTACTGATGCCTGTACTGCTAATGCTCTAGAAGGCCTCGATTTCGTTCGCGAACAGGTTCCCAGGGCTGTCCCAGCTCTGGGCTGGATTACGGCAACCCCTTCGGGGTTGGCCCTGCTGCCCTGAAGGGGCAGCGTCCAGTAGCCCGGGGTTCGGAGAACGTCGGGACTGCCGCAGGGTCCCCCCATTCATCGTACTTGCGATGCCGAGCGGCTGTGCGTCGGGGAAAACAATGCGGGCCTCACGGCGCGATCCACACCGATTTCGGGCTGAGCAATGGACATTTCCCAATGCCTCACCGCCTCCGCCTCTGCCTCTGACCCTGGAACCTGGGACCGGGAACTGGGGACGCCTTTGGCTTACCGTTCCGAACTCCGCACTCCGCGTGCCCCGTTTGAATGGCCGGGGACGCTCTTACTTCCCCCGATCCGCCTCCAGGTGACACTTCTTGTACTTTTTGCCTGACCCGCACCAGCACGGATCGTTCCGGGTCAGATTGCGCCTGGCCGCTGCCTCTTCGTCCCGCTTCTTGTTCTTCAGAATGGCATCCATCATCGGCTTGTT
>JABGOW010000003.1 GCA_018645275.1 Verrucomicrobiota bacterium | reverse complement strand
CGCCAGCTTGGAGAACATCGGCTCCGAACGTGCATTGGAGACCTTGCCCCCGACCCAGATGGAGACGCCGTCGTTGAGCGGATCGGCCATCGGCAGAGCCGGGCAGACCGAGAAGCAGTTCCCGCAGAACATGCAGAGCTCTTCCTCGATTTCTACAGTCGGATTCCCGTCAACGGAGGCCGTACCAATAGCGGCCGTGGGGCAGGAAGCAATCACATTGGGAATCTCACAGACCTTGTTCAGGGTCGCATTATCTGCCCTGGGCGGACGGCGATGGATACCCAGAATCGCGATGTCGGAACAGTGCACCGCTCCGCACATGTTGAGGCAGCAGGCCAGTGCGACACGCAGCTTGCCAGGCAGATTCTTCTTGCCCTCAAAGTGGTCGCACAGATCGTCCATCACGGCCTTGACCACGCCGGAGGCATCCGTGGCTGCCGAGTGGCAGTGGATCCATCCCTGCGTGTGGACAACGTTCGATATTACGTTTCCAACCCCGCCTACCGGGTGGCCGAGTTCCTTGAGGTCCTCGATAAGGGGATCGATAAGGGATTCATCTGTAAGCAGGAACTCCACATTGTTCCGACTGGTGAAGCGGAGGTGTCCGGCGCAGTAC
Source organism: Verrucomicrobiota bacterium (assembly GCA_018645275.1). GTDB lineage: Bacteria > Verrucomicrobiota > Kiritimatiellia > UBA8416 > UBA8416 > JABGOW01. The sequence goes on along the minus strand of JABGOW010000003.1, from coordinate 1,094 downwards.
TTGTCAGCCAGAGCGGCGAACGCACGAATTCGCTTGGTTCCCAGTAGCCTGGGAGACGCCGCGCGCACGGTGTAGAGCCTGTCGCCCGACTCGCCTACGTGCACCAACACACCGGATTTCACATTTTCGTGGTACTTCCACTTGCCGTAGTTTTCCTTGATAATGGGCGGAAGCATCGTCTCGTAGTGCGGAGGCCCGATATCCGTTTTTCTATCCGTTGCCATTGCCATCGACTATCTCCCAAGAAAGTAGGTGTCTTGAAATGGTCATGCGAGAGGTGCCTGTCCGACACGCCTATGCGTCGTCTTCCTCTTCTTCATCATCGTCGCCTTCCTCGAAGTACTCTTCGTAGAAGACATAGGGGTTCTCTCGGGGGTGCGCAACCATTTCGACCAGTGGCTCCACCTCAATTTCCTCGAGGAAGTTGCCCAGGCCCACGCGCTGGATCAGTTCGCCGCAGCGCTCCCGGTTCTTCCCATTCTCGCCCCAGAAGTCCCAGATCCGCTCCACCAGATCCTTGAGCTCTTCGTAAGGAGGCTCCATTTTCATGAAGGGCACCAGCACGGATGAGAGCAGCGCACCGTCAACGATCGGGGCCTTGGCGCCCAACAGGATCGTGGCGCCGCGGTCTTTCCCGGGGCGCAGTGCTTTGGGCATCACGTTGATGCAATGCATGCACTTCACACAGTTCGTGTCATCGATCTCGAGCTGATTGCCATCCCAGACCATGCACTTGGTCGGGCATCTGCTGCAGACATCCTCGACAATGTCCAGTCCGCCATCAACGGCTGCCTGGACTTCAGACTGGTCGATCTGAATCTCGTCACGCCAGGTACCGATGATAGACATGTCCGCTCTGGCGATGGAAGCCACGCAGTCATTCGGACAACCCGAGCATTTGAACTTGAACTTGTACGGAAAGGCGGGGCGATGCAATTCGTCCTGGAATGTCTGCGTGAGATCGTTTGTGAGGTTCAATGTGTCATAGCAGGCCCACTCGCAGCGGGCGGGCCCCACGCAGCAACTGGGCGTGCGCATATCGGAACCGGAGCCACCAAGGTCGAAGTCGTTGTCAGTCAACTCCTTGAAGGTGG
>JABGOW010000155.1 GCA_018645275.1 Verrucomicrobiota bacterium | reverse complement strand
CTCGAGACCGAGTCTACGATCATGTCGCCGGAGGGGGATGTGTTGAGCCGTACCAGCATCTCAGCTCCGTATGATATACGATACACCAGCTTCCTGCGAGGGGCCGTTGCCTCGACGGGCTGGTACACACCAGGTTACGGGATTCTGACTACGATCCCCGGGGCGATATTCGCATCGACATACGATCAGAAGGCGACTTCCGAGTTCTTGCGCCAGGCGGAGCCCTCCTATAAGCGGTTTGTCAGCCAGAGACTGATGGAGCAGATCCGAATGGTTCGGGATGACCGTGTCGATTCCATCGGTCGCATCCAAACGGCAGACCCCGTTGCGCTGGCGATGGGGGATAGCGAAGTAGACCTTGGATACGGACCGCGTCACTACGCCATCACTGTAGCCCGGATGGATGGCTCGCTGGCCATGCCGATGCGTGAAGATGTTGTACAACTCTCTCCTGAAGATGCGGCTCTAATGAAGCGGCTGTGGGAGGGGAAAGAGAGCATCGGGATAGCCAATATCCGACAGCTCATGGATGCACTCTCTCTTAGTGACATCCCGGTTCCGGAAGATGACCAGCAGATTGCCGCGTATACGATGAAGGGGGAAACGTATGTTGCGCTGACACCGGAGAAGACCGGTAGCAGCGGGGCATTGGCTGCTCTGGTCCCGGATGCCCGATAAGAGACTGTTCAGCTGAGAGTGAGCATGATGCTCAGTGGTCCGCCGGAGGGGGTTGCCCTTCCGGCGGGCCATTCATCGTCTGGGTTTCCAGAGAATCTACGCTTGTACAAGCATGCCTGTCATCGTGCACCCTCCACCATGCTTCGGCATCGTCCATACGCCACGGTTCAAGCCCCGTGATCCCTGAGAGCGCTTGCAAGAGGTCCTCCATGCTTTGCGGTCGTTGGTCAGGGTCCTTCTTGAGACAAGCCATGATGATGTCTTCAAGGTTCCTGTTGATGGTGCGCCCGCATCTCACGGAGGGGGCAATGGGCGTTTCCGTCGCATGCTTCGTGCAAATTTCAAGGTGTGTCTGCCCTGTGAAAACATGGCTGCCGCAGAGAAGGTAGTATCCAACCGCACCTAGCGAGTAGAGATCGGAACGGTGGTCGATGGAATGCGGCGTGTTGATGCACTCGGGGGGGAGGTAGGTCGGCGTTCCCAGAACGGTGCCCTCCTGCGTCAGGTCTAGATCACATGTTGAAAGCCGCTTAACCAACCCGAAGTCGAGAACCTTCACGACATCCAGCATACCGCCAAGTCTGCAGATCATCAGGTTCCCTGGTTTGATGTCGCGATGGATCATGTGATAGCGGTGTGCTTCTGCCAAAGAGCCAGCCGCCTGTTTCAGAATATGGATGATGCGGGCTTCTGGGAATGCTCCGGACCGTGCGACGGCCTCTTGCAGTGATAGGCCGCTCAGGAGCTCCATAACATAGTAGAATTGCCCGTCAACGGTTCGTCCATAGTCGAAGATCGTGATCGTGTTCGGATGCGTGAGTAGGGCCGTGGTTTGGGCCTCTCTTTCAAACCGTTTCAGGGATTCGTCATCTTGGTTGCTGATCAGCTTCAGCGCGGCGGGGCGTTGAAGAAGGGCGTGGTCAGCACGGTAGACTTCTCCCATCCCACCCGCGCCGAGTTGCTCACCCAAGGTATACTGACCAAGGCGTCTTGCCTTTCCTACGCTGCGGCGAAGACCGTGAATTACGTGAGAAAGCGCTGTTGCAACTGCCACGGTGGAGATCCACTGGCCGCCGAGTATGGATAGATAGTGCACGGGTGCATTGTGGCGATGGGAGAGGTAAGTCACTGCGGTCATGGGGACGCTGAGCATGAGCCCCATCACGGCCGTGTGACCAGGCCCACTTGGGAGGAGTGCGGCTCGGGCAAAGAGGAACTGTTGGAGGATCAGGGATATGAGCATTTCCGGCGGGATTCTTGTGCTGACTCCAGCCCCCATGATCATGAGACATGTGCAGGTAAGGAAAGAGAACACGGTCTCGAGGGCCAATAGAGTCCGGGTCCCAAGGTTGATCTTACTGAACCACAAAAGCAAAAGCAGGGGAACAGAAGCGGCAATATGCCAGGATAGGCGCGACAGGGCGATCGGACGGGTGGTGATGCTTGAGGCGAGATGGACGACCAGCCCAAAGAGAATGGCATACAGACCCATCCTTGCAAGCAAACGAACTCGTTGGCGCAGGAACTCGCTTCCGCCCCCAACAGTGCTGAACAAGTTGTTGATCCTCTGTACCTGTAGCTGCACGGACATGTGCTTGCCTCCTATTGATCCTTCCGCTTACCGCTTCCTCTTCTCATCCTATCGCTCCGAGCTGTTGCGAGATTGCTGCGAAGATCAGGGGAATGTGGGTACTGTATTGTGGCCTGCTCGAGAAGTCGAACCGCTTCTGCCAGTCGGCCGGAAAGGGCATAGAGCCGGGACAGGTTCAGGTAAGCGGTCAGCCTATACGGGCTCCTGGCGGCGTCTGGTGAGACAAGCGCTTCTCCGTTTTGCAGGGGTCGTGGCGCAAACGCCAGCGCTGCACTCACGAGCGCCACAACCATGCTTGCTTCTACGAACAACGCGGAGAACTACCACTGGCGCAGTATGCGTTACCCCTAGTCGACATGATACTCTTGGAGCGCTCGCACATCAGTATCCCCTTTCAGTCGAGCCGCAATGCCTTCGACCGCTGCCGCTGCCGCCGTAATCGTGGTGATATACGGCACTTTGTAGCGAATTGAGGATTTTCGGATATAGGAATCATCTGTGGCACTCAGTTTTCCGGACGGCGTATTGATCACCAGCTGTATCTTTTCGTCGGTAATGGCATCGTCGATGTTGGGTCGGCCTTCGTGAACTTTCCTTATGGATTCGCTTGCGATGCCCTTTTCTGAGAGGAATGCATGCGTTCCTTCGGAGGCCACGAGGGTGAAGCCCATTTCGACCAGCTTTACTGCAACCGTTGCGACCGACTCTCCCCGATCTCGTTCGCAAATGGATAGCAGAACGGTGCCGGCTGTAGGCAGCGTGGATTTGGCCGCATCCTGTGCTTTGTAGAATGCCATACCAAAAGTATCTGCCAGCCCAAGCACTTCTCCTGTTGAGCGCATTTCTGGCCCAAGAATGGGGTCGACCTCCGGGAAGAAGTAGAACGGGAATACAGATTCCTTGACCCCGTAGTGCTTCACGTCACTGTGGACCAAGCCAAGCTCGCCAAGCGCCTTGCCCATCATGATTTCCGTCGCACTACGTGCCATGGAAATGCCACATACTTTGGATACCAGCGGAACGGTTCTTGATGCGCGCGGGTTGGCTTCCAAAACGTAGACTTTGTCTTCCCATATCGCGTACTGAATGTTCATGAGCCCGACGGTCTTCAGGGCAACCGCAATCCGCGCCGTGTAGTCATTGATGGTGTCGATGTGCTTCGGAGCAATGCTAACTGGCGGAAGCACACATGCGGAATCCCCAGAGTGAATTCCAGCTTCTTCGATATGCTCCATGACGGCCGGCACGAAGGCATCGGTCCCATCTGTGATGGCATCGGCCTCGGCCTCAATGGCATGGTCAAGGAACTTGTCGATCAGAATGGGGCGGTCGGGAGTCACGCCCACGGCGGCTGCCACGTAGTCATTGAGCATCTGCTCGTCGTAGACGATCTCCATGCCCCTTCCTCCCAGAACGTAGGAGGGCCGTACCATCAGGGGATACCCAATCCGTTTGGCGATCACGAGTGCCTCATCAATCGTCGTGGCCATGCCACATTCCGACATTGGAATGCCAAGCTCTTCCATCATCTTGGCGAAACGATCCCGGTCCTCTGCAAGGTCGATCGTCTCGGGGGAGGTGCCCAGAATAGTCACCCCTGCATCCGCGAGTTCCTGCGCCAGATTAAGCGGTGTCTGTCCGCCAAACTGGCAGATCACTCCCATGGGCTTCTCTTTGGCGTAGATCTGAAGCACATCTTCAACCGTCAGCGGTTCAAAATAGAGCTTGTCGGAAGTGTCGTAATCCGTAGATACGGTCTCGGGATTGCAGTTGACCATGACCGTCTCGTAGCCCATCTCCTTCAGAGCCTTCGTGGCGTGCACACAGCAGTAATCGAACTCAATTCCCTGACCAATGCGATTTGGGCCCCCACCCAGAATCATGACCTTCTTCGGGTTATCTGAAACGTCAACGACATCTGAGGCATTGTAGGTTGAGTAGTAATAGGCCGCATCTTCCACTCCGCTTACCGGCACCGGATGCCAGCCCTCAACGACGCCGATTTCAGTCCGCCGCTCACGCACGTCTTTCTCCGGAATTCCTAAGATCTGGGCAAGGTAGCGATCGGCGAATCCGTCCTTCTTGGCCAGCGTTAGCAGGTCATCAGGTGGCAGCGCCCCCTTGTGCGTCAGGATCTGCTCTTCGAGTGCGACCAGCTCAGCCATCTGTTCAACGAACCAGGCTTTGATATGCGTCTTGTCCACCAACTGTTGGACTGTGATGCCTTTGCGCAGGGCTTCATACATGATGAATTGCCGCTCGCTACTGGGCTCTTTCAGAAGCGCCATCAGTTCATCGGAAGACATCTGGTTGTAGTCCTTCGCGAACCCCAGCCCATAGCGACCATCCTCGCGTGAGCGAATCGCCTTTTGGAAGGACTCCTTGTAGTGCTTGCCCAGGCTCATCACTTCGCCCACCGCCCGCATCTGCGTGCCAAGCTTGTCTTCAAGCCCTTTGAATTTCTCGAATGCCCAGCGGGAGAACTTCACGACCACGTAGTCGCCGTATGGTATGTACTTCTCCAGCGTACCGTCGCGCCAGTACGGAATTTCGTCCATGGTCAAGCCTCCAGCCAGTAGAGACGACACCAGGGCAATCGGGAAACCGGTTGCCTTGGACGCCAAGGCCGAAGAGCGCGAGGTGCGCGGGTTGATTTCGATGACAACCACACGCCCCGTCTTGGGGTCGTGCGCCCACTGCACGTTGGTTCCACCAATAACTTCGATGGCCTCCACAATCGCGTAGGAGTAATCCTGCAGCCGTTTCTGGAGCTCCGGGGATATGGTGAGCATCGGTGCGGTGCAATAACTGTCACCGGTGTGTACGCCCATGGCATCCACATTCTCAATGAAGCAAACCGTGATCATCTGGTTCTTGGCGTCTCGTACGACTTCCAGTTCGAGTTCTTCCCATCCCAGGATTGACTCTTCGATCAGAATCTGGCCAACCATGCTTGCGCGCATGCCGCGTGCCGCAAGTGCACGGAATTCTTCCATGTTGTAGGCAAATCCACCTCCGGTGCCACCCATGGTGTATGCCGGCCGCACGACGCAGGGCAGTCCGATTCGGCCAATGATGTCCTCGGCCTCTTCCATGTTGTCGGCAATCTCGCCACGGGCCATCTCGATGTCCAGACTCGCCATCGTATCAGCGAAGGCCTGGCGGTCTTCTCCGCGCTTGATTGCATCAATCTGCACCCCGATGACGCGTACATCGTACTTCTTGAGAATGCCCTTCTCGTGTAGCTCCGAGGACAGATTCAAGCCGGATTGTCCCCCCAGATTCGGCAGCAGTGCATCCGGTCGCTCAATCGCAATCACTTTTTCCAAGTTCTCGATCGTGAGAGCCTCGATATACGTTCGCTCGGCGATCTCAGGGTCCGTCATAATGGTGGCAGGGTTCGAGTTTACGAGGACGATCTCGAAGCCCAGGGATCGTAGCGCTTTGCACGCCTGTGTGCCTGAGTAATCAAACTCGCACGCTTGCCCGATCACGATGGGCCCCGAACCAATGATCATGACTTTGTTGATGTCTTTCAGTTTCGGCATGGTCTTCTCCCTTGTTTACGTTATGTAGAGGTTCTTACCGGCAAAATGAGGATCGCTCGTCACGTTAACGCCTAACAGTCGCAACCCGGCTTCATCACCGGGGGTCGGCATGTGTGTTAGGTGCATTTCACAGCCCTTCAATTCTTTGAGTTTCTCCATGGCAATCGCTGCGGTTGGATTTGCAGTCGCGCTCACGCTCAAAGCAATCAGGGTCTCTTCAAGATCCAGACTAAGTTGCTTGGCATTGAGAATATCCCCTTTGAGTCGTCCGATTGACTGTAGCGTGCTCTCGGTCAGGACATCCAATTCGTGCGGAAGTTGGGCCAACGTCTTGACGGCATTGAGCACCAGCCCCGAAGTGGCGTGCATGACAGGTGAGTTGCTTCCCGTCACGATGGTGCCGTCGTTGAGCTGAAGCGCAGCTCCGCAAAAGACGCCTTCGTTGCCTTTGCCACCTGACCTCGCCGCATCTGCGGCCTTGCGAGCCGGGACCACAACAGGACGCTCTTCCGGAACTGCACCAATTTCTTCCAGCAACAAGGTGATCCGTTCAACGGTCTCGGGTTGCGCAAATCCCATTGCGTGCTCGCAGCGATACCGGAAATACCGCCGAATCACCTCCTGCGTGGCAGCGGTCCTTACCACCGTATCATCGCAAATCGCAAACCCGGCGCGATTGACACCCATTTGGGTAGGTGATTTATAGGGTGACTCCGCCTCCGTTACGCGCTCGAGAATTCGTTTCAGTACAGGAAAAATTTCAACGTCACGGTTGTAGTTCACCGCCATCTCGCCAGTCGCTTCCAGATGGAATGGGTCGACCATGTTGACGTCGCCCAAATCGGCCGTTGCGGCCTCATAGGCCACGTTGACGGGGTGCTTCAGTGGCAGGTTCCAGATTGGAAACGTCTCGAATTTGGCATAGCCGGATTTGCGGCCGTTGCAATGGTCGTGAAACACTTGTGAGAGGCACGTTGCCATCTTTCCACTACCAGGCCCTGGGGCCGTTACGACAACCACCGGTCGGGTTACTTCAATGTATGGGTTCGCGCCGTAGCCCTGATCGCTCGCAATCGTGTCGACATCTGTCGGATAGCCCTTCGTTGCTTTGTGCGTATAGATTCGGATGCCTCGACGCTCCATCCGATTCTTGAACTGCACCGCCGCCGGCTGCTCGTCGTAGCGGGTGATGACCACCGCTGCCACGTTAAGTTCCCACTCTGTGAGCTCGTCGATGATCCGCAGTACATCGACGTCATACGTGATTCCGAAGTCCGCCCGCATCTTCTTACGTTCAATATCACCTGCGTATATGCAAAGAATGATATCGGTCTGCTTCCGCAGGCGGTGGAGCAATTTGACTTTGGCATGTGGGTCGAAGCCGGGGAGCACGCGAGAGGCGTGATAGTCGAGAACGAGCTTGCCGCCAAATTCGAGATAGAGCCGGCCATCGCACGCCTTGGCTCGCTCCAGAATGTACTCGCTCTGCTCCTTTAGATACAGCTCACTGTCAAACCCGACTTTCTGCATGCTATCGTTCTCCGGCATCCGCCATCTCCCGTGGTTGCTCTACATCAGCTCTCAATCCATGCGTTTTTCTCATGCCCCGGATGTCATTTGGATGCGACCGAGTCCGAGCAATCGTGATCGGCAAGGGCCTCATACTAAACGCTAGTTGCAAATCTTATATAGTAACCCCTCCATATAGGCAACAACTACTGGCCTCAGATGACGAGTGGATGCAGAAGCGCACACGAAAGGGCTATCTTGGTGGGGCTGATGTTTTCATGGCAGTTGAAGAAGGAGGGAGGTCGCTATCGCAGACGTCGAGGACGCCCAGTGAAACGGGAGTGTTGCAGTGCAGGAGCTTGACAATCGCGGCACGAGTGGTACTATAATCGGTACAGGTTTAGGAGGGTGTGTATGACGACTTTGACAGCCACTGACGCGCGCAAGGGGTTCTTTGATCTACTGAAGAGAACCAATGATCAGCATGAGATTTACCACATTCATCACCGCTCTGGTGATGCTGTACTGATGTCGGAAGAGGAGTATGACAGCCTCACCGAATCGCTTGCCCTGCTCTCGTCCCCCGGTTTTCGGGAGAATTTTGAGAAGTCACGCCGCGAAGAAGCGGACGCCGAAACTGTTGGCTTTGAGGATGTGTTCGGGGAAGCTCAGTGACGTATGCGATCCGGTTTACGAAGCAAGCTGCGAAGGATGTCAAGCAGCTGACTCCCAAACTCCGGCAGAAGCTTAAGGAGATTCTTCGGAATCGCGTTGCTGTCGATCCCTATGTAGGGAAGCCCCTTGTTGGCGAACTGAAGGGCTACTATTCTGTAAGGCTCTCATACAGGGATCGCATCGTGTATTCAATTCATGATATCGAACTGGTTGTCGTTGTCATCCGGGCCCGGACGCACTATGGGGAGTAAGCTGTAATTGGTTGCAATCGCAATTGACCGTAGGCGCTCGTACGCATAATTATTGGCCGAGACGGCCAGCACTACAGCAGCATGCCTGACACCTCTTCTGCTCTGGATCTTGTGCGCTTTCTGCTGGTTTGTGTGTGCTGAATCTGTGTAAGCTCTGCGCATGTTATCAACGGTATATTCTGGTGCGGTGCAAGGGGTCGAGGCGTATACCGTCGAGATTGAGGTAAATGCCGGTCATGGGGATCCGCAGGTGGTGACGGTGGGATTGCCGGATGCTGCGGTCAAGGAGAGCAAGGATCGCGTCCATACGGCAATGATCAACTCTGGCTTCAAGACGCACGTTGGGCGCACCACGATCAATCTCGCTCCCGCTGACATCAAGAAGGAAGGACCAATCTACGATCTTCCGATTGCGATTGGGATGCTGGCCGCACAAGAGGAGATTGAGACCTCGCCGCTTCCTGAGTTTGCGATGATAGGCGAGCTTGCGCTCAGTGGGGAGGTCCGACGGGTCAAAGGGGTATTGCCGATTGCGCTCAACGCGAAGGCGTCCGGCAAGCGCGGCATCTTGGTTCCGTCGGACAATGCAGAAGAAGCCGCCGTGGTGAAAGGTCTTGAGGTCTACGCCATCCGAACCTTGCGTCAGGCGGCTGACTTCATTGATGGCAAGCTACCATTGTCGCCCTGTCATGTGGACGTGAGCCAGATCTTCAGCGAGCTCAAGGAGCATGAAGACGACTACGCCGACGTCAAGGGGCAGGAACAAGCCAAGCGTGCAATTGAGATTGCGGTTGCCGGCGGCCACAATATTCTGATGATTGGAGCACCGGGAACCGGAAAGTCGATGATTGCAAAGCGGATTCCGTCGATTCTTCCGGAGATGAGTTTGGAGGAGGCGCTTCAGGCAACGAAGATTCATAGCATTGCAGGCACGCTGACTCCGCACGCAGCGCTCATTGAGCGCCGACCCTTTCGATCTCCCCATCACACGATTTCGGATGCAGGCTTGCTTGGCGGCGGTGCTCATCCGATACCGGGTGAGGTGAGCCTTGCGCATCGTGGTGTGCTCTTTCTTGACGAGCTGCCAGAGTTTCATCGCAATGTGCTTGAGGTGCTTCGTCAACCCCTTGAGGATGGGCATGTCACAATTTCACGTGCGGCGGCCAGCGTGACGTTTCCCTGCGAGTTCATGTTGGTAGCGGCAATGAACCCCTGTCCGTGCGGCTATTTCGGAGATGCGCAGCGCGAGTGCCGTTGCTCACAGCGTCAGATTCTGAAGTATCGAAACAAGATCTCTGGGCCTCTGCTTGATCGCATCGACATCCACATAGAAGTTCCTTCAATGGCGTATGAGGAGCTTTCCGCTCTGGAGATGGGTGAGCCCTCGGTTGCAATCCGCGGCCGCGCCACTGAGGCGCGCCAACGTCAGCGTGTTCGATTCGAGGCAAGCGGGCGGATCCACTGCAACGCCGATATGGGAGCCAAGCAGGTTCAGAAGCACTGTCAGCCCGTTTCGGAGGCACAGGAGATGCTGAAGATGGCCATTTCGGAGCTACACTTCAGCGCGCGGGCGTATGATCGCATTCTGAAGGTGTCCCGCACGATCGCGGATCTAGAGGACTCGGAGACGATCGAAGTCCACCATATCACGGAGGCGATTCAATACCGGAGTCTGGATCGCCAGCTCTGGGCGTGAGGGAGTGAGGGCTGAGGGATGAGAGCTGAGACCTGAAAGCTAGATGGCGGTCATCGTTGCCGCACTCCGTTGGTCAGCCTCAATAAGCTCCCAGATGCAGCGAACGGTTTCGTCGCTGTCACGTGCGACAGCAGCCCGCTCCATCTCGGCAAGGGGCCGATCAAAGTCCTCTCCTCCGGGGAGGCTGCGGTCCGTTCTGAGCAGACTGATCTTATCTATGTCTGTACGAACAAGGTCCTCGCCATAGGTAGAGCCTGTCCCACCGGGCGCAAGTCCTTGCGCCAGTGATTCTTGTGTGT
>JABGOW010000004.1 GCA_018645275.1 Verrucomicrobiota bacterium | reverse complement strand
TTTTCATCTTTGATGAGATCCACAGAATCGAAGGGTGGGAGGACTATGTTCTCTACCTGCTTTCCGAGCCCACACACAAGGTGTTGATCACCGGGTCCACGTCTAAGCTGTTGACCGGCCATATCGCTTCCGCATTGCGCGGCAAGAACTTTCCCTCCAAGCTCTGGCCCTTCTCCTTCGCTGAGTTCATTCGCCACCACGGCGTGGCTCCCGACAGCATTTCAACAGGGGGACAGGTCAGGTTGCGAAACATGCTGGCAACCTATATTCGACAAGGCGGATTCCCCGGCCTCTTGAACATCCCCGAGCTCGAACACCGCCGCCTGCTGCAAACCTATTGGGAGACCATGGTATTGCGGGATGTGATTGAGGCGCATCCCGATGCAAAAATCAACATTACGGCGTTCAACAGTCTGGTCCACGAGCTGATCTCCCGGGTTGGGTGCCCCATGTCCATCAAGAGCATTCTCCAGACCATGACCGAACGGGGCATCCACTGCAGCAGCAACAGTCTGTACCTCTACCTGGAGTACATGCGAGAAGCCTTCATGCTTGAGACAGCAGAGTTCTACTCCCCGTCCGAGAAGATACGGCACCGCAACTACCGCAAGGTCTATTGTGTTGACTGGGCACTTGCTGACGCCGTGGCGCCCAGTAGCGGTATCGACCCGCCTCGTCGTTTGGAAAACATGGTTTACGTCGAACTGCGACGTAGGGGGTATGAGATCTCATACTACCGCACTCGAAACGGGTATGAAGTCGATTTTGTTGCCACCCCCCCTGCCGGAGGCGATCCGACGCTCATTCAGGTCGCATGGGCACTGGACAAGCCGGATGTTCGCGAACGAGAGGTGCGCGCCCTCCAAAAAAGCGTGGAGTTTCTGAGCGCCAGGGAGGCCCTTATCGTCACGAATGACGAAGAAACGGTAATCAGCACTGAGGTCGGGCCCATACGGGTCATGCCAGCATGGAAATGGCTGCTGAGCGAGGAGACTGAGGGGAAGAGGATTCAGTGACAGTTAATAGTAATAACCAACACAACTGGCTAACCACCCCCTGGGCGCAGGATGATGCCGATCACCGGCGTCGCAACCCGATCTTTCGTCGCACGTTCTCGGTCACGGGGACGGTGGAGTCGGCGGAGATCACTATCTGCGGCCTGGGTCACTACGAGCTCTACCTCAACGGTACGCGCGTAGGGGACCGACAGCTCGAGCCCGCTTTCTCCAATTACGACAAGCGTGTCTACTTCTCCTCTTACGACATTTCCGCCTATCTCAAAGAAGGTGAGAACGTCCTCGCGCTCTACCTGGGGCGCGGTCGTCACAACATGGACACTGTCTCGGTCTGGGGGTTCGAGAAGGCGCCATGGCGGGCGCCATGTCGCTACGTAGAAATTTCCGGCTTCACCAACGGCTTTGGGTCCGACCAGGTCACGGCACTGGTCATGCACCAGGATGTGAAAGCCCGGGGAAGCTTCAATTGCTCTAACGCGTTGATCAACCAGATCCACAAGGTCAGTACGCGGGCGCTTTTGAATAACGCGCACCACGTCATTACCGACACGCCGACCTATGAGAAGAACGGGTGGACCGGTGACGCCCAATTGACCGCCACCATGGGGCTCTACAACTTTGAGATCGAGCGCTTCTACCGTAAGTTTGTTGCCGACCTGCGCGACTCGCAACTGCCGAGCGGTGAGCTCGCGCCCATTGTTCCCACATCCGGC
>JABGOW010000005.1 GCA_018645275.1 Verrucomicrobiota bacterium | reverse complement strand
CGAAACATCTCAGCTGCTCGCCCTCCATCCCTCGCTGGTCGATCTGGATCGCAGACGCGTTCCCGATGGTCTTGGTACAGGATATGCCGCAGGAGTGGATTTCGGTGATACCGAAGGACTTCCAAGCCGAGAGCTTGGCGAGAAGATCGTGGAATCCCAGGTAGAAGAACTTGGGGGCATCGCTCACCGGCTGCTGGGTGCTTATGAGGGAACACCAGATTGGAAGGCACCATCACAGAGCGATGTCGATGATATCTGGTATCGCTTCGATGAAGCGACCCGACGATATTGGACTTCAACGTATAGTGAGTATAGGACCGGTAGTGCGAGAGAGTTTCCCGGTTGGGAAGCCCTTGGCGAATAGGATCATGAATAGCACGTCGCTCAGCAGGGACCGCGCGGCTACACCACCCGGCTGGTTAGCTCAAACGTTGTGGAACACAGACATGACCAGGCCGGAACCCGAACTACTGTGGCAGCTTGACCCAGGTGTCACCGGTCGGTCCGAGCTAGGCCACCTATGGTCGGAATCAACCAGGCCACTTCTCGTGCTGGTTCGAGGTAGACACGTTTCTCTCAACCAGCCTTCAGCTACAGCGTCACAGAGGCTGGTTGAGAGAGATGTATCCGTCTTGGGTGGCCTACTTTCAGGTGACCGAAGGTGGCCCGCTTTGAGTGACCGCTGTCAAGACAACCGAACATCCGGGTCGCAGGCCTGGCCCGCCTCACCGGACTGGTCCGCTCGTGCGCTGATTCGCGCTCGGGCACGAGTCGTTCGCGGGGCCACTTGCATACCCAGGCCCTAAGCTCTACCTTCGCCCCCCTAGGCAACCGACCGCACAACCCGCCGTTGGCAAAGAAAGGGGAGAGAGGATGAACGACCAGACCGAAGAGAGCAAGGGAACTCAGATGGGGTCAGCTGGGGGTTGTCTACTTTCCGCTGTGTTCGGGGGCATCCTGTCTCTGGTGTCCTCTATCGTCATTCTGCCCCTGCTCTTTGGCGTTCAGCGCCGCGATTCGTCTTCTGTATGGATGTTTGCAGGGATGATGGACATGATTATTGATTTCGTATGTCTGCCCGTATTCTTTATTGACCACGGCGTTACATTTGCTTTGAGTAAGTCTTCCAGTTCAAAGCCTCTACGGGGCCTTATAATTGGCTTGGTTGTGTTTTGGACTGTGATCATCATTGTATGGGCTTCCATGGGAGGGCCCAAGGTCTTGAGAAGCAATTAGGCAATGGCAGGCTGACAAGATGCTGCACGCAACGCGAAGTGGCTGCGTGGCTAGATCCTCTAGCAATTCCAGCCATTGACAACAAAGTGAAGTTCACCCTCACTGTCCGCAGGTTAGGTCCATGTTCGGCTATACGTGTTACGCTTGAGAGACGATGTTGGAGGTCACACAATGCATCTCCGTTCCCTGGCATTCTTAGCAGCAGCAGCCATCGTCGGCAGCAGCGCGTCTCTCTATGCTGATCCGGCATCCGTCCGGTCGCTCAAGGAGCTTCTTCAAGAGGCGAAGGAGCGGGACGCGACGAAGGTGGAGGATCTTCACTCAGACTCGTACGCAGTGAGTCACCATGCAGCTCGCCACGCGCAACCCGAAGTGCATCAGACTTTCAAGAGCGTGGATGGCAGAACTTCGGAGGTCAAATACCGGCGCATTCTCCTGGTATCCTGGTTTCGGCGTCGTGGGCGCATCGCCATCCGGTACTCCGTAAGCGACGATA
>JABGOW010000006.1 GCA_018645275.1 Verrucomicrobiota bacterium | reverse complement strand
ATGGTTTCGACTACGTGTACACCATCTTCGAGCGTGCGCGGATTGCCGGTCTCAAAGGTGACAAACTGATGGCTACCCCCATGATCGCCGACATTGGCGGCGAAGTTTGGAGAATCAAGGAAGCATCGGTTGACGAAGACATACTGCCGGGCTGGGGCAAACTGGAGAAACGTGGGCCGGCCTGGGAAGCGACCTGTGCCGGCGGCTATCTGCAGGCCGGCGCAGATATTCTGATCATGGCCCATCCAGAAGCCATCGCTACGACCCAAGCCACGATTGCACAACTGGTCTAGAACAAAGGAGAGGGATAATGATTTTCATTGGAGAACGAATCAACGCCGGCTTCAAGGATGTGAAGGCGGCCATAGAGAACAAGGACGCCGACGTCATCAAGCAATGGGCGATTAAGCAGACAAAGGCCGGTGCGAACTATTTAGACGTAAACATGGGTACTGCGTCGAACAAGGCCGAAGTCCTCTGCTGGATGATTGAGAGCGTGCAGGACGCGGTGGATACACCTATTTCCATCGACAACAATAAAGCGGTGCTGATCAAGGAAGCGCTTCCAGTCTGCAAAAGACCGCCGCTGATCAACTCGCTCACAGCCGAAGAAGATAAGCTCGACGACATGCTTCCGGTTATCAAGCAGTATGACGCATCGTTTATCGGGCTTGCCATGGATAAGGAAGGCAGTCCAACTGACGCCAATAAACGGGTTGAAAACGCAGGACGGATTGTGGCCAAGATCATGGAGTTTGATATCGACCCCGAGAAGCTATTTCTCGACCCCATCATCATGCCGCTCAAGTTCAAGCAAGAGCAGGCGTCGGAAATCATGGAAGCATCCTCTCAGTTCAGGCTGTTCACCGATCCTCCGTGTCACATCGTCGGTGGCCTGAGCAACGTAGCGAACGGTACAAAGCACAAGAAACTCATCAACAGGATTTTTGCCACAATGCTCGTGGCTAACGGTCTTGATGCGGTTATCTGCGACGTGATGGACGAGGAACTGGTCAACTCCATCCTGACCGCGGAATTGGTGATGAACAAATCGATCTATGCCGATTCGTACATAGAAGCCTTTCGGGGCTGATACATAGCGGACGGCCCATACGGGCCGTCCTTTTTTTACCATGCCACACAAAGGTTACGACACATCATACACAAACGCGCTCGAGAAGCTCAAGCTGCTCCGGGATCCGACCGCCCACGCCGAACGCTGTGGGGCGAGTTTCGACGATCGCGGATTCCAGCTCGCGTATTTCGGAAACGCCTGCACTCTGTCGTTTCCCGAGTGCCTCTTCGGGCCGGAGAACCTCAGTCTGGGTGAGAAGATACTTATTCTTCATTACCTAACCTCAGACCAACCACTTGAACCCAATCCGTCAATGGCCACCTTTCAAAGCCTGCCGGGGGGGATGTTCTACTTCTCCACCTTCCGAAAACGGGGTCCGAATAGGATCCTGACAGAGTTTGGCGAACAGCCGGATAGGCTCTGCCGGATTGCCGAAAGCCAAGAGTGGCAGATGGGTGACCTTGGAGATGTCTCCATCATTCTACCCACCCTGCCGCGGATCGACGTGACAGTCGTCGCCCACAGAGGGGATGACGAGTTCCCGCCGGAGGTGCAATTCCTGTTTCGGAAAGATATCACTGCCCTATTGCCGCTGGAAGATGTGGCTGTCCTCGGCGGGATCGTGGCCACCAAAATCACAATCGCAGGCAGCCAGTTA
>JABGOW010000358.1:1371-10337 GCA_018645275.1 Verrucomicrobiota bacterium | reverse complement strand
CCCACACACAAGAATCACTGGCGCAAGGACTTGCGCCCGGTGGGACAGGCTCTAGATAGCCACGGGGAGCGAGAAAGAGATTTCACAAGCGCCATAGGTCAAGTTGATGCCGGGCTCCACGGAAACGGTATAGCCGGGGCGACGAAACCCCTCGTTGCCGCCCAACACATCCTCATGCGGTATGCCTTCCAGCCTTAAACCAAGCTCTGCCGCGAGGCCGCCATCCGGCGGGCGCTTGAACGCAATTCCCGCACGAGCCATATACTGATCCGTAATGGACATGGTTCTGAAATAGGGATTGTCAGTTACGATATCGGTCCTGACACCATTCTCTTCTTCCGGATTGAACAGGTAGAAGCCCTGCATATAACCGCTAAAAGAAGGGGTTAGCTGTAGAACACCAAGCGCTTCCACCGTAAACCCGTATCCCCCATCACCAGGCTGAATGGACTGGTCAACCGCACGCCGGACCCGTCCAGTCGGGCTGTGAAAGGTGTCCTGAACATCATAGTCGCCCGTGGGAAACTTGGGGCCTGCCCCAATACGGATATTCCCTCTCGGCCTCGATCTTGGATCAAACAGCCACACATACCCCGTAATCCGCACATCAGCCAACCCACTGGCATGCGTTGCATACCGATGGACGTTGTCATGCTCATACGAGGCTCTGCGTTGGGAATAGACGAACGGTACCGTAAGCGCAACACTAAGACGGTCTGAAAGTGTACGATGTAGGCCAATATCGTAGAAACTCGATCTATTCTCCACGACCCGGTATCTCGGCAGATGACGTTCATTATCACCAACGAAATGGCGATCCGACTTGAACCAGCGATACCCCAAGGAGACCTGCCACACCGACGCCGTTGAGGCAAGGGCAGTTGGCTTCAGATCCGCATGCATGAGGCCAGGACAGTGGCCACTGCCTCGCACCGCCATGCAACCTTGCCCACTGGCACTCACAGCCAGCCAGTACACCTGACAGATCACCACCCACAACAGCCACTTGATCTTCACCATCATTGCGTCTCCCTGGAAACCAGATCATAACCAGCAGACTGATCTATCGCAACGCTGGAGCTAGCCGGAGGCTTCGTCGAGGGCGCCACGTACGCGTTGAAGCAGCTCGAGGGAGTTGTAGGGCTTGCGGATCAACTTGAGGCCAACCTCAAGGACGAAGCCGGTGTGGATTGCATTCTCGCTGTACCCGCTGGCAAAGAGTATGGCGACATCGTGGCCCTGTTTCCGGACATGGTCGTACACTTCACGGCCACCCATTTTCGGCATCACTACATCGAGTAGAAGCAGATCGATCGCTCCCGGGCACGACTCGAATGCTTCCAGCGCCTTTTCCCCATCGGCCGCAGTGATGACGGTGTATCCAGCACGTGTCAGCACCGTTCTCGCAAGCTTGCGCAGGCTGTCGTCATCCTCGGCTACAAGAATAGTCTCCGAGCCGCGCGGTGGTGTTCCTTCGATCTTGGTCCCTACCGTATCGGCGGGACGCTCAACCACGGGAAGGTAGATTTTGAAGGTTGTGCCCTTGTTGATTTCGCTATAAACCCGCACCATGCCGTCGTGCTGTCGGACAGCCCCGTAGACCGTGGCCAGCCCGAGCCCCGTTCCTGCGCCTTGTTCCTTCGTCGAGAAGAAGGGGTCAAAGATGCGGGAAATCACCTCTGGCTCGATGCCGGAACCGGTATCCGTAACGCTGGTCAACACGTAGCGACCGGGGGTGGCCCAGATGTTCTGGGTGCAGTAGTCCTGGTCCAAGAGCACATTCTCTGTTTCAACGGTCAAGTGCCCCCCTTGCGGCATGGCGTCGCGGGCGTTAACACAGAGATTAAGTAGAATCTGTTCGATCATCGTTTGGTCAGCGAGAACCGTTGCAAGCCTGTGGCCTGGGATAAAGTCCAGTTTGATATGTTCGCCGATCACGTGCTTCAGCATGCCGAGCAGGTCGGCGAGCACGACATTCAGGTTGATGCATGAAGGCTCAAGTATCTGGCGGCGACTGAACGCAAGTAACTGAGCGATCATACCGCCGGCTCGATTTGCTGCTTTCTGGATCTCGGCCAGCGAGTCACGGGCAGGGTGTTTCTCCGCAGTGTCCAGTTCGGCCAACTGGGCATAACCATTGATGGCTTGCAGAATGTTGTTGAAGTCATGTGCGATGCCACCTGTCAGCTGACCAATCGCCTCCATTTTCTGAGCCTGCGCGAGCTGGCTCTCGAGCTTCTTTAGCGCCGTAATGTCGACGAACGTGACGACAATCTGGCGTACCTCATCATTGTCGATGAACTCAGGGAAGGCGTTCACCAGAACCCAAGTCCTCTCGATATTATCCGGATGGTTGATTCCCACGATGTAGTCAGTAAGCCGTTCGCGTGATGCCAGCACGAGGCTAACAGGATACTCCTCAAGCGTTAGTTGATCGCCGTTCTCCTGCACGAATGACCAGGCAGGGTCGATGGCCTGCTTGCCGAGCAGTTGATCGTATGACAATCCAAGCAGCTCGCAAGCCCTGGGGTTGCTGTAGAGGATGTGCGTGTCTGGCGCGTGGATAACCACGCCGGCAGAGAGGTTCTCAAGTAGATCATGTTGGGCATTCTCGGTCTTTGTCAGGGCTGTGATATGGGATGCCACCGCCTCGCGCATAGCGTCAAGAGCCCGCGCAAGTTGGCGCAGCTCCGATGGGCCGCCAACCGGGACCGTCTCCGACAGGTCGCCCTCGGTGATTCGGTTGGCACTTGCGATCAAGGCGCGGATACGCCGCGTAATGCGGCACGAGATCAGAAAGGTCCCAACAAAACCGATGGCAATCACACCAATCCCCAGGATGAGCGCGTAGCGCAGCAGACTTCGTTGTGCAGCGATGACGTCATCAATGCAGATGGACGCACCGAAACAGTATGCTCGACCGAGGCGATCGCGGAATGGCACCAACACCATGCGCCCGTGCCCCCACTCATTGTCGAACGAGCTGTAGTCAGGCTTCATAGAGGCAAAGACCGTATCGAAAGCCTGAGGGTCCCGATGCGCATCAAAGAAGCGCGCGTGCTCATTCTTCTGAACATCGTGATCGGGAGAGGTGGCCGTAGTGAAGAAAATGCCATCACCTGAACGCAGGCAGCTCCACAGATACTGAAGCCCCAATTCCTTGCAGAGCCGATTGTGGCGATCAACAATCTCCTCATACCGATCCGGGGTTATCGACGAGGCATCTTGAATCTGATCATGGAAGTCGCCCGGCATCAAATCCTTGGCAAAATGGGCCGCAGCGTAGAGTTGGTCATCAATCTTGCCCATCAATTTCTCGTGGGCAGAGCGGTAGAAGAAGACGAGCAGTACAGTGATTGTGATGGCGACCATGGCAGACACATAAGAAGCCAGCACAAGGGACATCGGCAGCGATGGCGTCCGGGAGTGCGTATGGTTGCCTGTTTGCTGATAGCTCATTTGGTAGGCCAATGTATTATCGCATATGGCAATTGAACGTTTCGCCAAGTGATGTGGGGGTGCCAGCCGCCAAGGTGATCGGCGCTATCCGGCTGAGAGAGTCTGCTACGCTTGCAACACAAGGAGCCCTATAGTCCATGCAACGGGAAGAGAGTTGTCTGGATAGCCTTGCTAACGCGATCAATTTCGGCGTCGATGTTCTCGCGGATTCCGCCATCGGCGAGGAGTGAGCGATCGCGGAGGCCACCCACCCAGTCCGTGTTCTCCATCATGACGCCGCCCATCCCCAGCATGAAATCGTAGGCATCCTGATGTTCGCCGCAGAGGACACTCCAGCAGAGCACCCAGCCGCGCACAGTATTCTCGACATGATATCCCCCGCCCCCTGTCGCAAGAATGGGAATACTCATCTCTACCAGCGCCTCGACAATGCCGGCATGCGTGTTGTTCGTCAGGTGCAGGTGCGCCAGCGGGTCGCCGGCCAGGGCGTCCATACCCAGCTCAAGGATGATCACATCCGCCCCAAACTTCCTGATCAACGGCAGCACGGCCTCCTTGAACGCCCCCTCATACGCCGCGTCATAGGTGCCCACCGGCAGCGGCACATTAACCGTGTATCCCTCCCCCAACCCGGAGCCAATTTCCGTTTCAAACCCGGTGCCGGGAAATAGCGTCTTTCCGCTTTCATGCAGCGAGACGGTCATGATGTCGCGACGACCATAGAAGGCATCCTGCACTCCGTCACAGTGGTGCACATCAATATCCAGAAAGAGCACACGCTTGCCCGCATTGGCAAATTCAAGCGCAGCCAGAACGATATCGTTCACAAAGCAGAATCCGGCAGCGCTGCTGGCCTGGGCGTGGTGAAAACCACCCGATGGGTTGAAGACGACATCGGCGGTACCATCGAGAATGAGACGCGCGCCGGTAACGGTTGCACCGGCAGCCAGGGCAACATAGTCGTACATATCTTTGAAGATTGGGCAGTCGGGAGTGCCAAGACCAAACTTGAGCGCCGCCAGAGGATCCACCCCACCGCTTCCAGCCTGGCGCAGGACATCAAGATACTCCGGCGAGTGAAACCGTTGGAGTTCCTCGCGCGTCAGCCGTTGTGGGGCCACAATTTCGCGATCATCGCCAGACATCAGATCCATCGATTGAACCGTTTCAAGCATGCGACCGGCACGTGTCGTATTGAACGGACATGCCTCTGGATAGCCGCCCCGCTCAAGCTCCGGGGAGTGAATTAGCGCATGTTGTCTTGCTGCTGTGGTCATTCCGGCTCGGTTCCATATTGGGGTGACGCTGATTCTTTGACGACCTCGCAACGCCTGTCATCATCCAACGTGCAATAGCGGGACCAATCGTAGGATTTCAAATCTCTTGCTGTGCTCTCGGCCATCTCGTCACCTCTCTGCAAATCCTCTACTCAGCAACCGCTTTCAGTCTAGCACTGCCAAACCGGAAGTCGCGAGAAAGAAAAAGGGGCACCGACCAAAGTCGGTGCCCCTACAGTCTTAACGTTGAATGCGTGCCTAAGCGTGTTTTGGAGGCTTCACCATTGAGATGATGCCCGCCGCCAGGAGACAGAGCACACCACAGATCGTGAAGGCCAACGGAAAGTTGTTCATATCGCCCAACTTACCACCCAGCATGGGGCCAAAAATGCCACCGATGCCGTACGCCAAGAACACCCAGCCGTAGTTCTGTCCAACAGTCTTGGCGCCAAATGTGCCGGCTGTAATCATCGGGAACAGCGCAAAATTGCCACCAAAATTGAAACCGATCAACGTTGCACCCACGTAGAGGAGGATGTTGTTTCCTGCCATCTTCTGGAAGGCGATAACCACGATGCCCTGAATGATCATCATAACGGCAATCGAAGTCTTCACACCCAGCTTTTCGCAGATAGCACCCCAGGCGATACGGCCAATACCGTTAGCCAGAGAGAAAAACACGGCCATAGCCAAACCGGCTGTTGCACTGGCCGTAGCTAGGTCCATGCCGGCAGCCTGCAGCGCCTGCATGGGGTAGAGCTTCATCAAGCCAATGCTCATGAGACCGGCGCTGGCGCCAAACATGAACGTAAAGAGAATCATGAAGAACTGCGGCGTCTTCAGCATCTCGCCACTGGTAATAGCCAGCTCGTCTACCGACTTGCCACCCTCAGGGGCAGCCGCCGGCTCCCAACCTTCCGGCTTCCAGCCGTCCGGAGGAAATACCATAGTCAAACCGCCGAGAATTACTGCGATACCGAAGACGATGCCATAGATCGTGAAGGTATTGCTCAGCCCATGCGTAGCAATGAGGTGTCCCCAGCTACCAGCAAGCTTAACCCAGAGGGTCGCACCAAAACCAAAACCAGCCACGGCAAGTCCTGTAATGAGCCCCTTCTTGTCTGGGAACCAGCGCATACCGACCGCAATCGGAACCACATACCCCAAGCCAATGCCGGAGCCCCCGATCAGACCGATAAAGATAAAGATCTTTGCAAAGCTCGTGCCGCCAATCAAACCACCCAGAATGTAGCCAAGACCAAGCACCACGCCACCAGCCATTGCCAGTACACGGGGTCCAAGCTTCGGCATCAGGCGACCTGCAATCACCATAACAACAGCGAACGAAGCAAGCCCTGCCGCGAACACGCCCTGCGTCTGAGCCTTCGACCAGCCAGCCTCAACCAACGGCTTCGTAAACACCGACCAGGCATAGATCGCACCCAGGCAGAGCTGGATCAGGATCGCGCCAACCACGACCAACCAACGATTCATTACTTTCTCTTCCGACATCAAATCTCTCCTTAATATGAATATACCCGACACGGTTTTCACCGTGCCGGGTATTGGATTATCTATACGACCTAGCCAATGATCGCGGCGTGCTCAGTGATGATGTTCTCAACAACACTTGGATCTGCAAGTGTGCTGACGTCACCAATCTTGTCGCCATCACCCTCGGCAACCTTGCGGAGAATGCGACGCATGATCTTGCCTGAACGGGTTTTCGGCAATGCCGGTGCCCACTGGATCTGATCCGGTGCAGCAATCGGCCCGATTTCCGTACGAACATGCTTGACCAGTACGCCCTTGAGCTCATCCGTGTACTCATTGCCCGTCTTCAGCGTAACGTACGCGTAGATGCCCTGTCCCTTGATGTCGTGCGGGAAACCGACTACGGCAGCCTCAGCCACGGCAGGATGGGATACGAGTGCGCTCTCCACCTCGGCGGTGCCCATGCGGTGACCGGAAACGTTGATCACGTCATCGACGCGTCCAAGCAACCAGTAGTCACCATCCTCATCAAGGCGGCAACCGTCGCCCGTGAAGTAGTAACCGGCATAAGTGCTGAAGTAAGTCTGAATCATGCGGTCGTGATCACCGTAGAGCGAACGCAGGATGCCAGGCCATGGCTTCTTGATGCAGAGTTTCCCCTTCTCGCCCTGGGCCACTTCCTTGCCATCATCATCCAGGATGACAGGCTCAATGCCGAAGAACGGACGCGAAGCGCTGCCAGGCTTAAGGCCATGAGCACCCGGGAGCGGCGTAATCATGATGCCGCCCGTTTCGGTCTGCCACCACGTGTCAACAACCGGAGTTGTGCCATGTCCGACATGGTCACGATACCAGTTCCAGACGTTCGGGTTGATGGGCTCACCGACGCTACCAAGCAACTTCAGCGTTGAAAGGTCGCGAGCTGCAATCGGGGCTTCGCCCTGCTGCATGAGAGCACGGACAGCGGTCGGTGCTGTGTAGAACTGCGTGACCTTGTACTTGTCGCAGACATCCCAGAAACGTCCTGCATCCGGGTAAGTCGGTACGCCTTCGAACATGATCGACGTCGCGCCAGTGGCCAGCGGACCGTACACAATGTAGCTGTGACCTGTGATCCAGCCAATATCCGCGGTGCACCACCAGATATCCTCTTCGTGGATATCAAAGATGTTCTTGAATGTTGTCGCAGCATAAACCATGTAGCCGCCCGTCGTGTGAAGCACGCCCTTGGGCTTGCCCGTTGAACCGGACGTATAGAGGATAAACAGCGGATCTTCAGCATCCACCCACTCGGGTTCGCACTCAGCCGGCTGGTCTGCAACGGCTTCTTCGTACCAGACGTCGCGGCCATCCTGCATGGCGACCTCAAGGCCCGTACGCTTGACAACGAAGCAAGTCTCGATGCTTGGGCAGTCAGCCAGAGCCTTGTCCGCATTTGCCTTCATCGGGATGTTGTCTTTGGGGCCGCGCAATGCGGTGTCCTGTGTGATCAGGATCTTGCACGCGGAATCGTTGATACGGTCGCGCAGCGCGTCCGCGCTGAAGGCACCGAATACAACAGAGTGAATCGCGCCGATACGTGCGCATGCCAGACAGGCAATAGCCGCTTCAGGAATCATCTGCAGGTACAGACAGACGCGATCGCCCTTCACCACTCCAGCAGCCTTGAGCGCGTTCGCAAACTTGCAGACCTTCTCATAGAGCTCTTTGTACGTGAGCTTCGAGTCGACGCCCGGGGTATTGCCTTCCCAGATGATCGCCGTCTTGTCGCCACGTTCTTCGAGGTGACGGTCAAGGCAGTTCACGGAGAGGTTTGTTTTGCCATCAACGAACCATTTGACGTCGACATCCCCTGTGAATGTGTAGTCGAGAACCTTTGACCACTTCTCTTTCCAAACAAATGTCTCGGCGATCTCAGCCCAAAAACCCTCAGGGTCCTTGATTGAACGATCGTACATCTCTTGGTACTGCGCTTCTGAACTGATATGGGCTTTTGCCGCGAAATCTGCCGGCGGGGCCACAACTTGCTGCTCTACAACATTGCCTTCGTCTGCCATGGTTTCTATCTCCTTGTTGGTTTTCGAACTACGAACCCTATGTACTGTTAAAAAGTTAACGATAAGACTTGCGTCTGATTCGCCATCGGAGTAATCACTGTATCGCCTGATTTTGAAACTTCAAGCACTAAAAACAACAAAACGGAAGACAATCAAACCCTAACAATCATCAAACCAGACACGCACCAACACAAACGCACACAAACGGACATGCCGAACGGATTGGGAGAACACTCAGGCTAGAAGCACTACTGACGCCGCAAGCCGTTGCCGTCATCGGGGCATCGCGCACAGCAGGGAAAGTTGGGCACGAACTCGTTGCCAACCTAATTGACAGCCGCTATTCGGGTGCCATCGTCCCGATCAACCCCTCAGCAGAGGAGGTCCTCGGGCTCAAGTGTTACCCCGACCTGAAGACCTACGGCAAGAAAATCGACCTGAGCATCATCTCCGTACCGACACCACTCGTGAAACTTTCCGTGGAAGCCTCCATTGCCGCAGGTGCTGGCGCCATTGTGACGATCACGGCCGGCTTCAAAGAGGTCGGAGAAGAGGGTGCAGCACTTGAGAAGGAGCTGGCAGCCATGTGTCGCTCACGTGGCGTCTCTCTACTGGGGCCCAACTGTCTCGGGCTCATCAATACACACCACAGCATGAATGCCTCGTTCGCCAAGCAGAT
>JABGOW010000358.1:0-1361 GCA_018645275.1 Verrucomicrobiota bacterium | reverse complement strand
CGGTCATTTCTCAGTCGGGAGCCCTCTGCACGGCTATTCTCGACTGGGCCGCAGCCCGGCATCTCGGCCTTGCGAAGCTGATCAGTATGGGGAATAAAGCCGACCTCTCCGAAACCGACTTCCTCAGAGCTTTTGCGAAAGATGAGGAGACGAAAGTAATCGTCGGTTATCTTGAAAGCGTGGATTCAGGGGATGCATTCATCAAGGCGGCAGAAATGGCGGCATCACGCAAGCCCGTCGTCATCTTCAAAGCTGGGGTTACCTCTGCAGGCGTTAAGGCGGCATCCTCTCACACGGGTAGCCTCGCGGGCGCCGATATCGCTTACGGCGCCGCATTCAAGCGTTCCGGTATTATTCGGGCTGAGACATTTGAGGCCATGTTCGACTACTCGACCGCCTTTGCCATGCAGCCGCTCCCCAAGGGCGACCGCGTTGCCATTATCACAAATGCAGGCGGCCCCGGCATCATGGCCGCTGACGCCATCGAGCAGTGTGGAATGACCGTGCAACCCCTTGAGGGCAGCACCGCCACGGCGTTGGCAAAGAAGCTCCCTGCAGCCGCAAGCGTTGGAAATCCCATCGACGTGCTAGGCGATGCTAACCCGGAGCGCTATGTTATGGCCGTCACGGCCGCACAGGACGATGATCAGATTGACGCCATCATCGTCATTCTGACACCACAGGCGATGACGCTTCCGGCGGAAACCGCACGGGCCATCGCTGCGTGCAATCGAAACGAGAAACCCATCCTGGTGTCCTTCATGGGGGGCTCCGACGTCATGCCGGGGCGCGACGAACTCGTCGCCCACAACATTCCCGACTACGAGTCTCCAAATCGTGCCGTGGCCGCACTGAAGGCCATGGTGGAGTACCAAACCTGGCTAAGCCGCCCCCCCCGTATCGTAACGCGCTTCCCTGTCAATCGCCGCAGAGTCGAACGCATCATCAACCGACACGTCAAGACAGGCCAATTTCAGGTTGGAGAGGCGGCCGCCAAGGACATCCTGCGGGCCTATGACTTCACCGTGCCGGACGGCAATCTTGCTGCGGACGCTGAGCAGGCAATCGAAACCGCCAACAAGATTGGCTATCCGGTCGCGATGAAGATTGCTTCTCCCGATGTCATCCACAAGTCAGATATGGGCGGCGTTAAGCTCAATCTTGCCTCCCCTGAAGCCGTTCGCGACGCCTACGACCTCATGATGCTGCGCACCACCGCGGCCACCTCGGTGCGCCGCCGCTTGCCGACCGACCACAGAATGGTACCCTCGACCGCCGTCGTGGTCTCGTCGATGTCGCTACCATAAAGGCACAGGCCCGCTTCCAGGCGAATCGAATCCCGTGCGCCCAGCCCGATGGGC
>JABGOW010000205.1 GCA_018645275.1 Verrucomicrobiota bacterium | reverse complement strand
AGCAACAAAACCACCTGTGGAGTGTAGTCGCCCATCAATGAAGAGGTTGAACGCCCCACGCTCCACCGCGCCCAGATCAAGAACCCGACGAACAAAGGCCACATGATGCCACGCGCCGTCGTTGATTAACTCTTCAGTGCTAATCGTCTGCTCAGAGAGTCCGTAGACATACTGACTCTGGTCATCATCATACCAAGCGTACTGCCACATCACACGCGCCTGGAGGGCTCCCCCCGAAACGCCCAACCAGTAGTTGTAGGCCGCCGCTGGATCTACTTCGCTTCCATTTCGGCGCGCCACGATGAGACCGTCTGCTGCTGTCGTCCGTACCCAGGCCTCTATGGTCCAATCCTCGGTAAGGTTATCGATGTAGTCGCCCTCCTGCGTCAGCGTGGTTGCATTCTCCTTCAACAGACCGTTGCCCGAAACACGTAGGAAGCCGGCATCCCCGGCAGATGCTCCAAGCAGGAGATTGCGCGATCCAAATGTATCAATTTCCTCGTCGCTACGCCCCAACTTCCACACACGAATCTCTTTGAGCATGCCAACGAACTCCGGGGACCCGAAAATGAGCTCCCCATACCCAGTCCAACACTCACTCGTGACATCAAGGGCATCAATTTTCTCGCCGTCCACGAAGAGAGAAAGGATCCCGTCGTCGAAACGTCCAGCCACTTGCGACCACGTTTGCGTCGGCAGGGCAATAACAGAATGGACCTCTACGGATACTCCCGTTTCGGCTTCGTCAAACCGCGCGTACGCACAGCCGTTACTCGAGATTCCCAGCTCGAAGTTGACGGTTGACTCGCTCTGAATCTGCCGACTCACCAAGGCTACACGCCCGGTGAAGGTCGTGTGCTCGGGATAAACGTACGCCTCAACGGTCCAGTCACTGTGACTGGTGCGCGCGCCCAAATAGTGCTGCTCACGGTCATCGACTACCACTTCGTTATTGTCACCGCCTGTGAAGCTAAGAGCCTTCATCACATAGGGACTGATAGAGGAAAGCGGATCGGTACCATCCGTCAGTTCACTATTGTCATCAATGTCGTCATCATCGGTATCCGCTGAACCGGGATTCGTCTGGTAGATATCCTGCTCGTTTCCATTAATGATGCCGTCGCCATCACTGTCAACGAAGTAGTCCGTATTTGCCTCGTCAACCGAGTTCGGCAGTCTGGGGTTTGTCCCCGCCATGAATTCGTAGAGGTTCAGTAACCCGTCCCCATCCTGATCCCCATCCGGGCCGTCATCACCCGTGCTCTCATACGGGTCCATGAGGTATGCGATTTCCCACCAGTCTTCCAACCCGTCGTCATCAATGTCGGAGAAGACGGCGAACTCCTGGCTCTCAACGAACGCCACGCTACCGTGGAGAGTGCCCGCATGATTCCAATCCGTTGCCCAGTCGCGCGTGTAGACGCGGTCCTCGACCTGCCCAGCAAGATAGGATTCGCCACTGGTGTACCCCCACAGCAACCCGACCTGTTGAGTGGCGTAGGTTCCGTCATCGCAGGAGTAGTAGGCAGCCAAGTTGTGTTCATTACCCAGAAGCGGCTGAGAATAGGAGGGGGCGTCGAAACGCCGGTAGATCTCATAGGTCAGGCGCTCACCCGTGTTGTTCGCCACGTTGTAAGCGTCCGGCACGAATACATAGAACGTCTCTCCATCGGTATCAGTCACGTTGACAACAACGGAAGCCCCCGGAGATGCGGTGCTACCTCCTGTCAACGAATTCGTTTTCGATATCGCGAGGGTCTCACTGGTCTCCCCGGTATCGCCATCCACCCAAGACCCGCCGGTCACGAAGAACTCGTAGGTACCAAACGTTAGCTCATGCTCGTTTCCTTGCCCGGGACCACTTGTTGGATCAACCCCACCATCTGCTTTGAGAATTAGGCCGCCCGACGTTTCAGCGTCGCGCCAAACTGAGATTTCATCAATAGCGCCGATGAAATCGGCACCTACGCGAACCTCAGCATCACTGTCCTTCTGTGAAGTCGGAGCGGCATCCGCCAGCACATTGAGCTGCTGTAGACCGTTCACCTCAACACGCACCTCTCGCTCATATTCGTCGTAGGCTGCTGCAATGTGGGTCCATGTCTCGCCATCTGCGGGAATTCGAGCACCATCCGCAGTCGCGCTGGTGCTGTAGCCCGAAAAGGAAACGTGCGGGTACAGCACGCCCGCAATATTCGTCACTGAGAGACGGTAGTTCGAGAGCCCGTGGCCGAGCTCCCGCGAAACAATATCGCCCGAAGCACGCGACAACATGCCCGTGCCCGGCCGCACCCAGGCCTGCACGCGCCAGCTCGAGAGCGCAAAGCGGTCCTGATTCGGCAGAATCAGGTAGTCGTCTGCGCCCCCACCGAAGCTCAGGGCACGCTGGGCGAACGGCACCAACGAGCTAGTCGGTTCCCGGTCGTCGCCATCCAACTCGCCATCGTCATCCGTATCGGGAAGTCGCGGACTCGTACCGTAGACGTCCTGTTCGAGACCGTTGTTCAAGCCATCCCCATCCGTATCTTCAAAGTAGTCGCGGATGGTGTTGCCGTCGGTGTCATTAGAGTTGGGATCGGTCCCCGACAGATACTCGTAGTAGTTCGAAAGCCCGTCGGCATCCATATCGCCATCGGCTCCGTGCTCGCCATTGGCATTGAGCGGATCAAGGCCGTACTGCTCCTCCCATTCATCTGACATGCCGTCGCCATCGGTGTCACTTGAGGTCGTCGCCGGAACTTCACCATCATCCCACATTGCGACATCGGCATCGGCTTCAGCCCAGCGCAGTGGCAGCACATCACTCAGAACCGGGACGCCAAAACCTTCAGCATACGGGTTTGCGGGATTCGGGAATGCAACCGTCGTGTTCGTCGTCCAGGGAATCGTATTCGTGTTCACGGTGACGGAGACAACATTGGGATCGCCAATATCCATTGGCGGCACATCGGGATAGTGCTCCATCGTGTCGGAACACCAGACCACGTACTGGTAGTCGCGGTAGACTTCCGTCCGCTCGGGAGCTGAACCCGACAGCCATGAGATCGACGACCAGTCTGCAGGCTGAATGGCCGACATCGTTGCAGCAAAGCCTTCGGGGACAATGCCACCGTGCTGCGGATCGGGAACATCATCAAATCCATAGCGGGACATGAGCACCGGAGCGCCCGTGCCATCGTCTATATAGTTGTCGGCATCCTTATAGCGCGTAATCTTGTTCGGCATCGTCTCTACGATATCGTCCTGCGTTCGGGCGCCATCCCAGATACGGACCTCATCAATCCATCCCTGGAACATGTCCTCTGGCTCAGGCAGCCCGAGGAGACCTTCGGGAATTGACCCCAGCGGATTCGCATCTGCGGCACCAATGACCAACGGGGCCGTGCTGTAGTAGACAAAGTCGACGCCATAGAAGCCCGTTGCAGGCACCTCATCGCTAATCGTTGTGGCCGCAAGCTCACCATCAATGTAGAGCTTCAATCGACCATGCTGATTTGTGGTCTGGAACTCATAGGTCGCCGCAATATGCACCCACTCGTTGCTCCGCGCAATCCACTGTGTCTCAGACTCCGGCTCGGCGAAAATGAGTTGACTGCCCAACCCGTTATAGGCCGCAAAAGGCTGCCCGTTCGCATTGAGCCCCAGGCGGAAATTCAGGCGGAGGCCCCAGTCAAGCAACATGGGGTTGCCCTCAGGAAGGTAGAAGGGTCGTTCTACGATGACCTGCTGCCGGCCCATCTGCGGAACTTCGGGGCGAGCCCACGCTTCAACGGTGAACTCACGCAGGTCTGTAGTGCCATAGAAGAAGGTGGACGGCGTCCGCGCGTAACCGCCCTCCTCGGGAAGATAGAGCGCACGACGCTTGAGGGGTGACTCGTCGTCAACGGGGTCGGTGCTGCCGCGCACGGGGTAGGTGCTCCTGCCCACAATCTCGGCGTAGTCCGGCACATTATCGTTGTCGGTATCAAAGCCCTCGTTGCTCTCGAAGGTGAACTGATAGCCGGGAATCCCTGGGCCCGGCTGCCACCAATACCAAAGCTCAAGATCCGTCGGATAATACAGGTTGGCCCAGCTATTGGAATAGGATTGATCCGTCATCCAGTAGGGCGAGGGATCGGTGTGATGCGTCGGTGTGCCCTGTAGGGACTGCCCGACACTTTCCTCGATGTTGACGATACCGTCGGCATCGGGGTCCATCATGTGGGTGCCGCTCACAAAGGGCAACACCCGTGGATCCTCAACAAAGGGATTCCCGGATGCAAGGACGGTCGTGTAGATTCCATTCATTCGCGTCGCCAGCAGATCCGCGAACCCGTAGAGCGGATTCAGGCCGTGAAACACCTCCCAGTAATCATCCATACCGTCATCATCACTATCCTCATTGCCTGGGTCGGTAGCATTGTACTCCGTCCCCACCGGTGGGTCCCAAATGACGCCAAGGAAGGGGACATATGTGAATGGAACATTGTTGCATGTCTGGAACCAATCCCAATACATGGGAACCCCGGTATGCAGATCCTGGGGATCGTACGCCGGCTGCCCGACAGACCACACGTCGTACTGCCAATGATAGGTATAGGAGGTTCGGTACTCCTGGTAGTTCAGCAACCTGTCATTGTCGGGATCCAGCCCAGTATCGACGAGCGCCCCATTCAAGGTGCCAACAAATGTAGCCTCATAGGAATCCGGCATGCCATCGTGATCGGTGTCGCACGAGGTGGGATTGAAGCCGCCGCCGGCATAGTAGCCGCCGAAGTCCTTCCCCTCCGGTGTCATCCACTCCTGGTAGGTGCCGCCGGCAATCGTGCCGCCGGTTCCATCACCGAACGCCCATGTATACGTTCCCTCCGGGGCATTGTTCAGTGTTCCCTCGGTGCCGTCAACGATGCCGTCACCATCCGTATCGGCAACATTGGGGTCGGTCGGAAAGATCTTGTTCATCCAGGTTGGCAGCGGATTTGCCGGGCCAATGCCATTCGTCTGCGCGCCCGTCACAAAACTCTGAAACTCGGCCAGGTTCGCGAGGTGGTCATCAGCAGCGCCCTGGCTGGCATCCCGGGCATCCAGCGGATTCAGCCCCACATACTGCTCCCAACCATCCCACATGCCGTCGGAATCCGAGTCTTCCAGAACGGGGGACGTCGTGTCATCCGCCTGGTTGGCCGCCGTGGGAGCCAACCGCATGAATCCATCCTGACCATAGAGCTCATCAAGATTTGCATAGCTACGGGTGTTGATGGAGGGCGTCGACTGGGGGCGTGGGTAGAAGGGAACTTGGAACCAGTCCGGATAAACGCCCCCCCACCCGGTACGCGGATCATACCCATACTGGGCGTAAACCGCGCTGTGGTAGATGTTTGTCGGCAGTGCAGAGAATGCCATGTAGTCGCCATCGGGATTGCGGTCGCCATCCGCCGTATTGGCGCCGGGAGTTGTCGCTGCCCAGGGATCAAGGTTGAAGATGACCTCATAGCCGTCTGGCAGACCATCCCCATCAACATCCATACGGAACGGATGTGAACAGCGCCGCCACGTCGGGTGGGCCTGGCGATGAATCGAGTTTGCCGCACCCGCGATGCCCACATTAAAGGCATCGTTGGTCCAGGCCATGTACTCCAGGAGATCTGAGTACCATGAGGCAGAGGCACCACCTGATCCATAATCGTAGAGAACATCGAAGTCCGGCTCAGCGGCATTGCCGGCCGTATCCACGTGGCGAAGCGCGGGGTTGAATCTTCGCGTTGTGTTGGTGATACCATCCCAAAATGGCACAAGATTGGTGACGGTGTGCCCCCAGTAACTGTACTCGAAAACCTCAGGCGTTGCGGAATTGGTCTGCTGCCAAATGTCCCAGGAATACTCGAATCCATCGTCAAAGGCATCGTCGTCGGTGTCGGTGCTATTGCTGGCGCTCTGGTCCAGTGTGTCCTCGGTCCGCGGGATCGCACGGCGCACGCTGAACGCGAGTATATTAGTCCATGAACCATCGGCAGCCACGCCGTTGGTGGGAATCGTCTCGTACCAGAGCGGCGCCTCGCGGTCAGGTCCCGTCCACTCCTCAATATTGGTTAGGTCGTTGGCGGGATTTTCGTAGCCATCTAGGGTCGACCACTTCAGGTCTTCATCCGCATTTCCAAGTGCTCCGCGACCGGTGAAAGCACGATCATCAAGGACAGCAGAGATGGGAGACCCATTTCCATCGACCGGGAGAAGCTCGGGGTCCAGGTAATTGCGCTCGTAACCATCGTCCATACCGTCACCATCGGAGTCGGCATTGACTGGACTGGAATAGAGATACGGCAAGGTGCCATTGGTATTCTGAACGGCTTGTTCCGCCAAGTTGTTCAAGCCGTCATTGTCGGGGTCACCCAGCGGACCGTTGTCACCGGTAGAATCGCCGTTGTCCAATCCATAGCGAAGCTCCCAAGCGTCCATGAGCAAGTCACCGTCGAGATCGGCCCCACCCGCCCCGAAAATGGCCTGAATCTGGCGCCGCTGCGTCATGTCAACAAGCAGGTTTCCTACCCCGACAAGCACATTGTTCTCGTACCACCCCAGAAAGACATTATCAAGTTCCGGTGTCGCAATGAGAAGCACCTGTGAACCCGTGCTGAACCAGTCATTGCTTCCGATGGGAATGGGAGAGACATCGCCCCCGGTGCTTCCGCTGATCGCCAGATTGTACTGCTTCTCCCACTCCCACGTCAGACCAGAGTCGCTCAGAATGTTGAACGGGCCGTACTGCACGTTGTTGCCTGTGGCTTGCGCAACACCACCGAAGCCGGCACTCCACCCTGTGCACAGCCAGCGTTCACCCGGCCCGTCACTGACAAGGACGCTTGGCACCGTCGCGTAGGTCACCGAATTCGACACCCAATCCTCAACGACGGCACTCGTACCGGGGCCGCTCGCATCGTTCATGGTCAGCGCGTAGAAACGGTCAAAATAGGCCTTCACGCTCTGGGCGCCCGTCGCCAGGCTGATCTCGGTCGATGCACTCAAGGCGTTGGCGACAGCAAGATGGCCATTCCCGCGAGCCGCGGAACCGCCCCAGATGGCAAACTGGTGGCCGGCAGCCGGAACCGCCTGAATATCAATAGACGCACCCAAATCGTAGTAGTTCGTGTACGGCAGCGTCACCGAAACACTCTCGACCCTGATGTCCGAGTGATTTCCGTCACTGTCGACCACCAACTCAACCTGGGGAGTGCCGAAGTCCGCCTGCGCCCGCCCAATACCATTGGCGGTCACAGTGATGCTTTCGTCAGTGATGGGATCCGCCGTCGTGCCCGTAAGCAGGTCCCAGCCCACAAAAGCAACGGTCGCGTCGGCCGGAATGGCCGTGAGCTCAAGTTGATGTGCAGGAAGCGTGACATCAAGTGTAACCCCTGGGGTGGTTTCATCCAGTGTATAGAAGAAGACCGAGGAGGGATCGTTGGCGTGGTAAATCGTCACGGAACCCATATCGGTCTGTGACGGGTTTATCTGCACTCTAAAGGGGAAGGCACTCGCGCTAAGCGGTGCGAGCAACAACAGCACCCCGCCAACCACAGAACCCCACCCGCGCATCAACCACGATGCTTTGCCTATGCTCGTCTTACTTATGCTCATCGGATATCTCCTTCTTCAAAAGCTCCTGGCGCTCAACTAATTTCTGATACCGCAAAAAATCATCCGCCTGCTTGGCCTTGGCCTCGGCATACGCCGCGTTGGCCGCAAGGGCCTGCTGATAGGCAAGCCGGGCATCCACAAGCTCTTTGTAGAGCTTGCCGAGGGCCGGGTCGGAATGCCGGGCCTCTTTTTCAAGCTCACTCGTGGTCCGCGAGCCGTCAACAACCTGTTCCTGTAGCTTCGGCAGTTGAGTCTTCAAGAACTCGTACTCAACAACTTTGGCTTTTGCACGACCGGCAGGCATGTCCTTTGTTTTCTCAAGATGGGGGGGGAGTTCAGCCTTTGGAAAGGGTGACTTCGCGGGCTCAGGCGCGTCGGATTCCGCAGGGGCAACGGGGATCTCAACGGCAACGGACGTCTCGGGCTCAACAGGAACGCCTTCGACAGGTGCGGGTTCCCGCCCACATCCTGCAACGGCACCCATTGCCACACCTATGACCACAAGTTGAGTGACCCATCTCATGCTGCTCTCTACCATAACAAATCCCCATTCCTCGCTTGTCTTCAAACAGTGAAATTCCCGTTAATTGATCTTTCGAATCCGATAATACTGCACTGGAACCGTTGGCGCGGGGCCAATCCATTCGTAGACGCCGTTGGAAGGTCCAACAACGACCGGACCCTCATTCGCCCATACGTTTCCAATCGCGTCAACCGTAGACTCAACCTGGTATGACGCCCCCGCTTCTACATTGAAGTTCAACCCGAAACGCGCCATGTCAACATCCAGAATCGTCACATCAACGGCCCCCGGGTTCAGGCTGGCCGTTAACTCCTCACCATCCGCGGCTCCGTCGCCATTTGAATCGGGATTGAAAGGATCGGTGCCTGCTCGGTATTCACCGATGTTGATCACACCGTCACCGTCAGGATCTTCGTCCCAATCGTCTCCGTCGGTCGGGTCGAGGGCATCAGGGTCTCCGGGGGCGAGGTCAGCACTGATGCGGTCCTCCCAGAGGTCTTCCATGCCATCACCGTCACCATCGGCAATCAGGCTCACGAGCTGCACGCGGTCATTCAATGTGTCGGCGACATAGACACCACTGCCATTGGAGGTTGGGTAGAGCCCCATCGGGAACCGGAACTCGCCGTCGCCGCTCCCGACGTCGCCGTAGCTACCCACATGGCGCCGAACGCCAAGGGTCGAAATATCGACCAGCACGAGACGGTTGTTCCCCGTGTCAGCGACATAGAGCCAGCCGCTCTGGCCTTCGCGAACATCGGCCGGCCCGGCAAACTCGCCATCGCCATCGCCTTCAGTCCCGTACGTCCACAGGGCGGCACCACTGGCATTCAAGCACTTGACTCGATCATTCCCGGTATCGGCAACATAGAGCAGACCGTTCTCCGCCACGGAAATCCCAAGCGGCCACTGGAACTGCGTCAGAGCGTCACCCTCACTGCCAAAGGAAAGATCCCAGGTACCGTCTGCGTCAAACCGCTGGATACGATGGTTGCAGCCACCCGTTCCCTCGAAGTCCGTGTCCGCCACAAAAATGCGACCGGAGGTCTGCGAAACCGCAACGGCATAGGGCTTGTCGAATTCGCCATCATCTGAGCCCTCGCTGCCAAACGTGTCAACATAGGAGAGTTCCCCGGATACGGGATCCACATCGAGTAGAACAATACGGTAGTTGTCCGTATCGGCGACCACGAGGCGGTTTTCTGCGCGGTGAAAAGCCAACCCGCGCGGAGTGCTGAGAACACCAGCCGCCGTGTCCACGCCGGTATAGGTCGCGAGGAGGGTCGAGAGATCACGCGAGAGCACCACAATCCGGTTGTTACCCGTATCGGCGACAAAGACAAACCTGTCGAATACGACAACCCGATGGGGATCGGAAAGGCCAACATCGTAGCTGCTCTCTGTGGTCACCGTCTGTTCCAGAGCTGCGATGGGATCACGGGGATCCAGGCCATACGCAATCGCCCAGCCATCAGGAATGGTATCGCCATTGATGTCCGGAAGCTCACTGAGGACGGTGCCGGGGTACCCGGGCGCGGCCCCAACTACCCATGCGTCAAAATCGTGCTCCTCATTGACCACCTTCTCAATGGCGTAGCGCGTGGAGTCCCCATAGGCAACAGCCAGCTCAAACGATGCTGCATCCCAGGCGCGTACGTAGAAGTAGTCGTTCGACGCTTGCTCATGCCGGAACTTGCGTTCGAAAAGGCCGTGGTCGGGCTGGAACTCGAAGCCATCACCGAAGCGCCCGAACTCCTCAAACGTGTCGAAGGTGCGCACAACGTGATCGTCGCCGGTCACCTCGCCATCGCTCGTGGCCGGATCGTTGGTGCCGTCGGCACCCGCATAGATGAGCTGATAGAGGCAGGAATTGTCATTGCCGTTACCCTCAAGCTGTGTGGCGTCCCAACGCTTGACGCCGCCGGAAGCCTTGGCGAGCAGCGTCACGGCGCTGGCAACGAGCTCCACATCAATCCACGTGTCGGGGGTGTCCGGCAAGTTGCTGCGCAGCAGCACGACCGCACGGTTCGTTCCCGAGCCCATGCCGGGCAGTACCGTGCTTTGCAGCTCGATGGCGTTCGTGGCACCAGCCGCAACGGTCTCGGCTGCAGGTGAAGTCACCTCGAGCCAAGGCACGTCCTCGCTCTGCCAGTCGACGACGATGTTCTTCAGCATGTCCTGCGCCACACCCGGCGTGTTCCAGTCCTCACCCTCAAGGTTGCCGCTCCAGTAGACAAG
>JABGOW010000524.1 GCA_018645275.1 Verrucomicrobiota bacterium | reverse complement strand
TGACTGTGGGGGACTGACGGACAAAAGTGTTAGCGCGCATGTGCGACGTTTACGCAAGCGGATGGAGCAGGATGGAGAGCTTCGGGCGGTTGCTTTGGGATGCCTACGTCGAATTGACGAAATGGCGAATATAGAGCTGTGACCCCAATGGCACCCCAATGGCACGTTCGCGAACACGAAGAATTATGAAAACAGTTGCTACATGGATTGCTCTCATCTTCATCATCCCATTCTCGGCAAATTCCGCTGAGCCGCCATTACCGGTAGGTAGCCGGCTACGTACGATTGTTGCTGACAGGTATCCCGATGGAAACGTCTACATCGGCGGCACCACGGGCTGGAATAAACGTGCCCAAGGCAGTGGAGTGATTCTCGACCGTGAGTTCAGCTATGTCACCCCAGAGAACGACTACAAGCAGAGCACGGTGCACCCCGAGCCGGGCAAATGGAATTGGGTAGAAGCCGACGCCTGGGTGGAGCATTGCCAAAAGACGAAGCAGGTTCTCCGCCTTCATGCCCCCATCAGCCCGCAGTGTTCGACATGGTCCAAGGATGACCGCCGCACGGCCGAAGAGCTGAAGCAGAACATGATCGAGCACATGACAGCACTGTGCAAGCGCTACGACAAATTTAAACATGTCAAATGGATAGATGTTGTCAACGAGACTGCATATGGAAATAGTTGGCAAGGCCCTAGGGAAGGCACCGATAAATCGGAATGCCCGTGGACCAAGATAGGCTATGATGAGAGTGATCCTCTTAGGCCACCTCTTTACATCAAGCTTGCTTTCGAGATTGCCAATGAGCATGCCCCCAACACAGAGCTCATCATAAATCAGCATTCAGTCCCCGGATCGGAGGCAATGAAGAAGGTGCAGGCTCTTGTGCCCTATCTCCGGAAGCAGGGGCTACGTGTCGACGGGATTGGCTGGCAGGCCCATATCAATACGGGCTGGGAAAACAGTATTGAAAACATGATGCACTTGCATGAGTTAATCAACTGGAGCCATGAGAATCAGCTGTCGTTCCATGTAACGGAGATGAACGCCTGGCTGCCCGGAAAGAAGGACTACGAGGCACAAGCCAGAACCTTCGCTGCGATCCTCAGCGCACTGCTTGAGCACCGAGGAAACGGGCTGGTAACCTGGAATGTCTGGAACATCACCGATGCCCTGGCCTGGCTCAGAAATAGGCATAAAGAAGGCACATTGTTTGATACGAAAGGGAAGGCCAAGCCCGCTTACTACGCAATCCAGAACGTACTGAAGAATCCTCCACCACTAAGAAAGCCACTATGAATAAGAACATTACATACTCCAGAGTTCGCGACCTAGTTCTGCTGTTGTTAGTCGCTACCCTCATTCCATCCATCGGCCATGCGAGAGACGCAGGAGATCGCCCCAATATCGTCGTAATCTTTCTCGATGACAGTGGCTACGGGGATTACGCCCACAATGGCAATCCAACCATTCGCACGCCTAACATTTCCAGGTTGGCACAGGACGGGATCAACTTCACCCAGTTTTACGTCACCTCTCCTGCCTGCAGCGCCTCGCGCTATTCCCTGTTGACCGGTCGTTATCCCGGCCGCTCAGGATTGGGATCATGGGTCATCGGCCCGGGTGCGAAACGGCATCTTCATCCAGAAGAAATCACCCTCGCGGAG
Source organism: Verrucomicrobiota bacterium (assembly GCA_018645275.1). GTDB lineage: Bacteria > Verrucomicrobiota > Kiritimatiellia > UBA8416 > UBA8416 > JABGOW01. The sequence continues at coordinate 8,708 of JABGOW010000524.1, read as the reverse complement.
GGACTGAAGACGCGAGGCTATCAAACAGGCATATTTGGCAAATGGCACCTGGGCACACCCAATCAGAAGAATGGTGCATCAGAAGACACACTGCCTCTTGCGCACGGGTTTGATGAATGGCTGGGGTCCAATGTCTCCCACGACTACAGCAACGCCATGTTGATGAAATCAGATCCTGCCGGAAGCGACCCAATCAAAGGGTATTCGGTTCTCGCCAGGAACCTGCCATCAAAGCATGACATTTGCGAGTCGCTAACGGGACGCTCTACAGAGGCGGCTCTTTCCTTCATCAGAAGAAACAAGGCAAAGCCTTTCTTTGCGTATATCCCCTTCAACATGCCTCACCTTGGCATTCATGCGAGTGATGCATTTCGCGGCAAATCCCGGAGAGGGCTGCTGGGCGATGTGATGGAGGAGATTGATGACAGCGTGGGACGGATACGTGCAGCCATCAAAGAGGCCGGGCTCACGAAGAACACCCTGATGGTCTTCTCTTCGGATAATGGGCCATGGATTAGATTCCAAGATACAGCGAGTCACAGCAAGTATGGTGAAGCTCGCCTTCACGTGGGCTACGCGCAGCCCTTCCGTGATGGGAAAGGCTCGACCTGGGAAGGTGGACACCGTGTACCCGGAATCTTTTGCTGGCCGGGCTCAATAGCCCCCCATTCAATCGAACAGTCTCCGGCCAGTACTCTGGATGTACTCCCCACCCTATTTGCCTTGGCAGGTGTAGACGCCCCAAAGGATCGCTCTATCGACGGCCGTGACATTGGGCCGTACTTGATGCCGCAAACACACAAGGAGAACGTACCGCCGTTTGAATTCTATTACTCATGGGCGGACAACAAGCCTTCTGCCCTTCGTATTGGCCCCTGGAAGATGCATGTCCGCATTTCATCGCAGACAGGAAACAACTATGGATTCAAAGCCTCCCGCAATACCCCCCTCCTGTTTCAAGTTGAACAAGATCTCGGAGAGCGAATTGACCGAGCTGGAGAACAGACGAATCTGATCGAGCAGATGATGGCGACATTGACTGACTTTGAGTCTCAAGTTCAAGAGGAAGGCTCTTTCTGGGATGGCCAATGATAGCCATCATGTCAGAAGTTCTATGAAAACGGAGCAGAAGCCCATCTAAGAATGGGCTTAAGTGTGCGATTAAGTGTGGAGAAAAGGGAGAGAACCGAGTGTGCGCTGTAACCCTAGACAGACAAACCGTTAGAGGTGTCATAAGCCGTGAGCGTTGACAGAACCGCATTCGATTACGGGAGATACTAATGAGCAAAACCGGTCTAAGTCTATTTATGGTGTTTGGAATGAGTTTCGGATTGTGGAGTGAATCTACGGCCGCGTCGGCCGCGGTGACGGGGTTACAGTGTGAATATCGGGCCGAACCGCTTGGTATCGATGTGCTGCGGCCGAGGCTTGGCTGGCAGATGAAATCGGTTGAGCGCGGACAACATCAAACGGCCTATCAGGTTTTGGTCGCGAGTTCACCGAGTCTGCTGGAGAAGAACAGTGGGGATTTGTGGGATTCGGGTAAGGTCCCCTCCCCCCAGTCCATCCAGGTCGTCTATTCGGGCACGCCGCTTGTCTCCGGTCAACGCTGCTATTGGAAGGTGCGGGTCTGGCCTGCCCTGAGCGGAGTCGAAGGGGACCAGGATGGCAAACCGGCTTCATGGAGCGCTCCCGCGCGCTGGACCATGGGCTTGTTGAATCCACAGGACTGGAAAGCCGAATGGATCGGATTCTTTCCCAAGGAGAGCGGACAGGAAGGCACCCCGGCCCCCTATTTCCGTAAGACCTTTACACTCGACGGGGCGGCCGAACACGCCTTCGCCACTGTCAACGCCCAGGGATACTACGAATTGTATGTGAACGGTCGGAAAGTGGACGACCATCTGTTGAGCCCGGCGGTTAGCGATTTTTCAAAACGCAACCTGTATATCACCCATGACATCCGTTCCTACCTTCAGCCCGGCACCAATTGCGTGGCGCTCTGGCTGGGGCGCGGCTGGTATTCCAAGGGCATTCCCGGTGTCGATCACGACGGTCCCATTGCGCGGGCCCAGCTCGATATCGAGACAGATGGTGGAAGCCCGGCCCAAGTCGTAACCGACGGTTCCTGGAAGGCCCACACCAGCCCCCTCACGATCACCGGGAAAGCCAGTCACAGCAAACATGGCGCGGACATTTACGATGCCACCCGGGAAATCCCCGGCTGGAACGAGGCCGTCTTCGACGATGGGGCCTGGCCCAATGCGCAGGTCGTCTCTTCCCATCCCGGGGCCGTCACTACGGCCCAGGCGGTGGAGCCCAACCGCGCCACGGATACGATCAAGCCGATCACTATAAAGACGATGGAGGACGGCTCGTACCTGATCGACATGGGGCGGGATTTCACCGGGGTGTTTGAGGTGGTCTTCCCCAAAGGAGGCAAAGCCGGCACCGTCGTCTCCATGGAGTGCTGCGAAAGTGGAGCCCCGAAAAGAAGAGTCGGCCTCTCCTACAGCCAGGAACCGCGCTATACCTTCCGCGGCTCGGGCGAGGAGCGCTTCCGCATGCGTTTCACCTATCATGGCTTTCGTTACATCCGGATGCGCGGTGCGCCGGACAAGCCCAACCTGGAGGACATCACGGGGCACCTGGTGGAAAGCGATCTCCCGCAGGCGGGCAGCTTCCGTTGTTCCAATGACCTGTTCAACCGCATCCACGAAATGACGTCCTGGACAATCCGCTGCCTCAACCTGGGGGGCAACACGGTCGATTGTCCGCATCGCGAACGTCTGGGCTACGGGGACGGGCAGGTGGTGTTGGAACCGCTCATGTACAATCATCACAGTGCCTCCCTTTACTACAAATGGCACGTGGACTGGCGCGACGCCCAGAATCCTGAGACGGGGGCAGTGCCCAACGTGGTCCCCTTTTTCATGGCAGGGGCAGGTGGCGGGCCGGCCTGGGGCGGCACAATTGTGCCCATGGCCTGGTATCAGTATCGGCACTACGGCGACACCCGTATTCTCGAAGAGGCACTCCCCAGTGCCAAGGCCTACCTGGAGTTCTTTGAAAGCAAGTCCCGAGACAACATCCTGGAATTTTACGGGCTCAATAAGAGGTGGTTCTTTCTGGGAGACTGGGTTCCGCCGGGCGGCGGTCAGGAGCGAGGCGGAAAGTTCGATGACAAGACCTCAACCCTGTTCTTCAACAACTGCTACCGTCTTTACCTGTCTCAGTTGACCGCCCGCATGGCCGAGGTGCTCGGGAAGACTGCGGATGTCGAACAGCTCAATGCGAAGATCGAGAAGCTTCGCTCACTTCTCCACGAGCGCTTCTACAACCCCGAAACCAAGTCCTATGTGTGTGGGAAACAGACCTATCTGGCGTTTCCGCTGATGATCGGACTGCCCCCACCGGAGGAGCGGGCCGCCATCATGGCGAAACTGGAGAAGAACATTCGCGGTGCGGACAAGGGTCATATCAATGCCGGCATGCTGGGGGGATACTTCATGTTCGATTATCTCTCCTCCATCGATCGCGACGATCTGATCAGTCTCATTGTTGGACAGACGACCTATCCCTCCTGGGGCTACATGCTTGAACAGGGTGCGACCACCTGCTGGGAGCAGTGGAACGGCGTCTTCTCACACATCCACAGTTGCTTTGTCTGGGTGGACCTCTGGTTCTATGAAGGATTGGCCGGTATCCATCGCGATCCCGATATTCCCGGATTCAAACATGTCATTATCAAGCCCAAGATGGTGGACGACGTGACCTGGGTCGAATGCCATCATGACTCCCCTTACGGGCGGATTGTTAGCAACTGGAAGCGCGACGAGGGTAAGGTCACGATGGATGTGACCATTCCAGCCAACAGCACGGCCACGGTGTACGTGCCGGCCCGTGAGGCATCCGATGTCCGCGAAAGCGGCAGGCAGACCGACGAAGCCGAGGGTGTGGAATTCTTCAGAATGGAGAACGGACGGGCCGTATATGGAGTTGGTTCGGGAGCTTACAACTTCACGTCCTCTATGTAGAATCTCATCGCCCAGACACAATAAGAATTCAGCGCGTAGTGCCAACGTTTCGAAAGGAAGATATTGGATCCTATGAAGAACGCAACTCGCACGATTACTGCCATCGGAATGCTGCTTGCTGTTGGGTCGGGTCTTGTCACGCCCATGCAGGCACAAACCGCGGAATCCCGCGCGAAGGTCATTAAGTACACAACCTCTGCAGACCATTCTGAGCTATGGGCTGGGGTATAGGCCTGGGTTCCCATATCGGACTTGGCGGCCTGGCATGCCCAGGGCAAGCATGTCGACGCCCTGGTGAATTCATGTGGTGGAGCCCCGGGTGATAGCCCTGCGGTTGACGCTGAGTATACCAAGCGATCTCCCCTGACCTATCTGAAGAATGCCAGGGGAACGACACTGCATATCAACGCAGGGATCCGTGACAGAATTGTGCCCATTAGCCATTCACTTCTTGCGTTCAACGAAGTTGCGGCAACGGAGGATCAGCTATCTGAAGAGGATATTCGCTTCTTTGTGGAGCGTGTCATGAGTCGATGGGTACGATGGTTGGGGGTTGGTGTGACGGCAGTCGCCTTGACAGCGGGCAGTGGCATGAGTGAAACCAATCTGTCCATCCTGGTGTCGACCCAGCTGGAAACGGATGTCGGATATGAATTGGCACTCGGAGAATTGAGAACCGTCTTGGAAGCGAAGGGCTATCGGGCGATCACCCGCTACCTCAACAAGGGCGATCCGTTGCCGGATGGAAACAAGATTCTTGTAGGTGAATTGGGGCAGGAAATCGAAACCGGAGGATCTTCTCTCAACGAAGAGGCCTACCGAATTTCCCGGGTCAAGGAGCCAACAGCGAATGTTCTGAAGATTGAAGGCGATCGAAGCGGCGGAATGTATGGTCTTTTCAAATTAGCCGAACTGTACGATCTGGATCTTGCGAATCCGGATATGAAAACCATCATCGAAGCCAAGGTCAAAGAGCTTTTTGAGGTGGTTCCCCTCGACGGGTTGGTGATTACCGCCACCGAGTCGCTGCCACGCTCAGGTTACAAATCGGTGAAGCCTTGGCGAAAGTACGGCAAAGCCGGCGCCGGGAAGGAAAGAAAGGCCAGAAAGAAATGAAGGCACTAAATCACAACATGAAGTACATACCAGCGACCTTGTTTCCCGCTCTGCTATTAGTCAGCGTGATGGCGGTAACCGTTGAAGCCAGGGAACGAAAAGCTCGCCGATCCGGAGAGCAAGGACCCCATTGCCCGTAAATCCACCCGCCTCACTTGTGCCGCGGTTAATAACGCGCAAACCACACTGGACCCCCAGCAGATGAAAGCGTGGACCCCCAACAGCAAGTATGGTGGTCATGCCTTCGGGATAAACGTGGGGCTGAAAAGGTAAGGTACGAAGACTCCACCGCCTACCTAATCGCAACGCTCAAATCGTCCGCTGAAGAAATGGAAAGTTTAGACCCATGATTGGATCGTTGTCTCCTGAAGTGCTACGCACTTGCGGCGCCTGTTCCTTTGTCGCGAGCCTTGTCGCGAGCTTTGTCGGTCCCTTTTCTCGTTCTATGGCTTGTTTCGACAGAGCTCAGAACAAAGCGCGCTCCTTGCCCCATTCCATGTCAGTCCCGGATGCGTAGTACTTTGAGTTCCTCTTTCAGGGCAGCGGCCGGAAATCCTGTCTTTGCGGTTGAAGCCGTCACGGCCATGACACACGTCCGAGAAAAGCCCGAAACGGGGGATTCCGCAAACTCTGTGAGCGAAAATGCTACTCCTCAGCAATCGCGATGAGTTCCTCGTAGTCGATTCGATCCTTCGGGCGACCGGCTTCCGCTTTGGCCTGCAACAAGGAACGACGGCTGACGACGGGGATCCGCATATCCCATAGCACAGCAACATGGAGGTCGGAGAATATGGCAGCAGCATCCTCCGACGACATAGAGGTGAGCAGATCAATCTGATTGGGTTGCGCGCCTAACGTTACTGCGGCACCGGGAGCGTCGAACGCGTTCGGAGGAATCCCGCTATCGCCAAAGCCGAATTCCGCCAGCGCAGCCATAATACGCGATCCATTCTCAACGGAAGGATAGACCAGAACATCGATATCCATGGTTGTGCGAATGAACCCGTAGTAGGTGACCGCGAATCCCCCGCAGAGGGCGAACTGCACATCGTGCTTCAGCAACAGTGCGAGAAAATCACGCATATCCGGCGAAATATCCGGCATAGAGGCGGTGGGGCTCATACGCAGCGGCTCCGTCCGACTCCCGATGAATCCAGACGTCGATAGCTCACGATACCCGAATTGCGGACCGGCCGGGATACCGCACCGAACTGACTGTTGCGCAGTTCAACAAGAGTCATGATCCGTTCCTCGGGGGTCATCGCCAGCAGATCCGCGCGGCGCAATTGATCCTGATCCTCGATTTTCCCAATTCGCACGCGTGTCGCGATCATCGGCTTGACCCTCTTGTTATCCCGTGGCTGTTGTCGCACGGCCTACGAACGAATAGTACCAACTCGCCTTCACAAGTCCAGCGCGTGGATTCTCTTATGAGAAGGCATGTCAATAGGTCCGTCGTGACGGACACCGCTTTTTCAGTTCCTTGGGAGGCGATAGGGGGCGGTCCGAGTCAAAGGATGGTAGTGAAATCCATTTACGGGTAAGTGCCGCTGGCAGGGAGATTGCTTCTAGCAGGTCAGTCGGGCCAGCGGCCTAGTCATTGGGTCATGTATCGGCTCTGCTCGCGAGGCCTTCTTCCGGTACAGAGATGTCGGAATCAGCATCTCGGTTGGCAAGGCCTCACCGTTGAAATGGCGAACAATAGCCCGCACCGTCTCGATCCCGATCTGGTCCGGGTACTGAATAGGAGTGGCGTAAAGCTTCCCAACCTTCACGGCCGCTTTGCCCTCCCGCGACCCGTCGAAACCGACGACGGTGACTCCCGTGAGCCCGGCCTCCACCAAGGCCGCACGCGCGCCCAGCGCCGCCGGATCGTTGACGGCAAAGATGCCGTCACACTTCGCGTGTTTCCGCAGCAGCCTTTCGGTCGCATGGCGCCCGCCGGTACTCGTGCCGTCGCGTAGTACTGCGTGCATTCGACACGATAACAGTTAAGGATTGATGAGAGGAGGCCTGGTACCACCGCCCATTTGAGGCTTCTCAATAGCCCGTATGGAGCAGCCCAGGCCCAGCCCAATCGGTGAGTCCCTGGAGAATACCCGGGGTGCCTGTTCGATATCGGGAACCGCTTGCCGGCTCAGGGCGTGTAGATGAAGATCAGGTCCTCATCCATACCCAGTGGGTCGGTCGAGCGTTCAAACACCAGCAGATCCTCCGTTCCGATGATGCAATGCTCCATCCCGGGCGAAAAGTGAAATGTAGCGCCAGGATCCAGCACATGCACATTGAGCGGCTTCCCGACGGCGTCTCGCCAGAGCAGGATACCGGCGCCTTCCTTGACTTCCATGCGCTCATCCTTCTCGGCGTGCTTCTCGAGCGCCAGGCAGCCGCCCTGACGGATGACAAGGTGCTTTTCGACCTCGGGGTGCTGATGCCGGGTCACAACCACGCCGCCCCACGAGGTGGGAATAACGCGGTTCGCTACCGCCCCATCCGCGATCTGCCGGGAAAGCTGCTCGAACTCCGCGGACGTCTCCCCCCGCCCTTCTGGAAAGCGCTCCTGCCAGAGTCGGCACACGTCACGGCAAACCGCTCCAAACGCCCGCTGCGAATCAATCGCCGGCAGCTGCGCAAGATCCGCGGCAAAGCCGGCGAACGCGGATTGTCTCGGTAGCGAACCTGTATCGAGATGGAAAACGCCAGATTGGGTATCAGTCATGGTGAGTTCAACTTTCGTTTGTCGTGCTTCTATAAGTGGCGCGTCCGGGTTCTCCGGGTGTTCTTGCATTGGCCACATGCGTGGTCGCTCTCATCTGATCCAGCTATCAAGGCGATTCGACGAGGATCGAGACAATGATCGGGACAAGGATGGGGGCGACGAGGATCGAGACAATGATGAGAGCGGGAATCGATGTGAACATCGGGGCCGCAAGGCTCTTCCGTTCGCTGCCCCTCCCTCCCATTCTTCGTCCTGATCATTGTCCCGATCATCGTCGATTTCTCTCATCCCGGCATCAACGACCTCTCGATTCATCAATAGAAAATCCCCCGCTATACGCGGAAGCGCCCTATAAGTGTTCTTCGTCCACCTCGTAGCGGTGGACGTACTTCTTCTCGGTACGTCCACCGCTACGAGGTGGACGAAGATCTCCCGCGCTATGCATCCCGCATCGCCCGTCCTACTCCGTCGATTGCCGCACGATCAACTGCCCCTGTAACGTGTTGCGATGCGGAACCGCATCCGGATGCGCCAAGCGCAGTTGCATCGTGTCCACGGCGCTGCGACCCATGTCCGCACAGGGCTGGCGGTAGGTGGTGAGCGGAACACTAAGCAACGAGGCATACTTGACGTCGTCGAACCCCGCCACCCGAACCCGGCCGGGGATGTCGATGCCGGCATCGAGCATCTGGCGCATGAGCGTGGCGGCGGTCGCATCATTGGCGCAAATCACCGCGCCGGGCTCGTGCGACATGACCGCATCCACACCGGATCGACTGCTGTCTGCCGGCACATCCTGGACCACCAGCGTCTCAACCGGCACTCCCGCCTGCAAC
>JABGOW010000353.1 GCA_018645275.1 Verrucomicrobiota bacterium | reverse complement strand
GTTCCCAACGCCAACATTGATGGCGTTTATGTCGAAAAGATGTGCGCCAAGGGGCGTGAAGTGATTCTTGGGATGACCCGCGACGTTCAGTTCGGTCCAATGCTCATGTTCGGCCTGGGCGGAATCTTTGTGGAAGTCATGAAAGATGTGACCTTCCACATTGCCCCCATCGCCGCAGATGAAGCCATGCAGATGCTGGAACGCACAAAGTCCTTCGCGCTGCTCAAAGGGGTTCGTGGACAGCGAAGCGTCGATCTGGAGGCCATCGCCATCAGTCTTCAACGCATTAGCCAGCTCGTAACCGACTTCCCCGAGATTGAAGAAATGGATATCAATCCGTTCATGGTGGGAGAAACCGGAAAAATCTCGGTTGCCGCTGACGCCCGTATCACACTCAAAGCCTGCAAATAGCCATCAGACAGGAATCAGATCATGCCAATGAATACGAAAGAACCAACATGGGATCCGAACTGGCAAGAAGCGTATGCCGATATGATCACGACGCCGACTGATGCAGTGAAGCGCATTCGTCCCGGGCAACGTGTTTTTGTGGGCACCGGCTGCGGACAGCCACAAGCCCTCGTGAATGCCCTCACCGCCCGCGGGGCTGAGCTCACGGATACTGAGATCATTCATCTTCTAACCTCTGGGGATGCCCCCTACGCCGACGAGAAGCTCTCTGAGTACTTTCGCGTCAACAGCTTCTTCATTTCCAAGAATGTGCGTGGCATTATTCAGGAAGGACTGGGCGACTACACCCCCATATTCCTATCCGATATTCCGCGACTCTTCACCTCCGGACAGACGCCCCTGGATGCAGCCCTGATTCAGGTCAGCCCACCCGATGAACGCGGCATGTGCAGCCTGGGCGTATCTGTCGACATCGTTCGCAGCGCGGCCGAGAATGCAAGCGTTGTGATCGCCGAAGTCAACGCCAACATGCCCCGCACGCTCGGTGAGAGTTGCATGCATGCGCATGACTTTGACATCCTGGTTCCAACGGATACCCCGCTCATCGAGCTCGAATCCCCCAGCCAGACTGACGTCACCCGTCAGATAGGCGAGTATGTAGCTGCACTCATTGACGACGGAGCCACGATCGAGTTCGGCATTGGTAGCATTCCACAGTCAGTTATCGAATATCTCAAAGACAAGAAGGACCTGGGAATCCACACCGAGATGTTCACCGACGCCATCATTGATCTTGTCGAGAGCGGTGCGGTCACGGGTGATCGGAAGACGCTCGATCGCGGCAAGATTGTGGCAAGTTTCTGCATGGGCACGAAGAAACTCTATGATTACATCGACAACAATCCCGTATTTGCGTTCCACCCGACAGAGTACGTAAACGACCCTTTCATTATCGGCCAGCAGCACAAACAGGTCGCGATTAATGTCGCACTCGAAATTGACCTAACGGGACAAGTCTGTGCCGACTCACTGGGCACCCGCTTCTACTCTGGCATCGGCGGACAGGTTGATTTCAATCGCGGGGCCGCACGCTCAAACGGCGGAAAGGCCATCATCGCGATCCCCTCCACAGCCATGGGCGGAACCATCTCGCGGATTGCAACACGACTCAGTCCGGGTGCTGGTGTGGTCACAACACGCGGTGACGTACACTACGTCGTTACCGAGTATGGTGTTGCCTACCTGCACGGAAAGAGCGTGGCGGAGCGCGCCATTGCCCTCATCTCAATTGCGCACCCGGACTTCCGTGGGCAGCTGATTCGCGAGGCCGTGGAGGCGAAGTACCTGCGTGCCGATATGGCAGACGTTGAAGGCAAGATGGTGATTGGCCCGAAGGACTACCGCGCCACCCATGTGCTGGATGATGGAAACCAGGTCGCGTTCCGCCGCATCCACCCCACCGACGAGCCCGGCATGCGTGATCTATTCTACGCGCTTTCTCAAGAAACGATGTACTACCGATTCATGTCGCACGTAAAGAAGGTCCCTCGCAAGGAGCTTCAGAACTTCGTCTACGTCAATCATCGCGAAGACATCGCCATTGTGGCCACGGTTCCCGAAGCTCATGGCGATGAGATTGTGGCAGTCGGCCGCTACTATCTCGACCCAAAGACAAACATGGCGGAAGTCGCATTCGTGGTGCATGACAGTTGGCAGAACAAGGGCATCGGCTCGTTCCTGCTGACACAGCTGGCAACCATTGCACGCCGCAACGGCATCCGCGGATTCACGGCTGAGGTGCTGCGGGCCAACCGTGCGATGCAGCACGTCTTCCAGCAGTGCGAGTTTCAGGTTTCCAGCGCACCGAACCAGGACGTGTACAGCTTTGAGATCGTCTTCTGATTAGCGCCGGAAGGCCGCATGCATCCATTGGATCACGCGGCCCCTCATTCTTCCGCCTTCGCTCTTCGAGCTACCGAGGACAAGTCGGGAACCGCGTCCTACACGACATGAGGTGTAGGAGGTGCCTCCCGTATTCGGGGCGCGTGACTCCGACGGCCCGCTCACCGGCAGGGGAATCCTAGTAGCCGACGGAGAGCTCCCTGGCCCATGCGCGCTGAAGTGCAGCGGCAGCTCTGGCATGCGTTTCACGACCTTCGAGAAGCTCAAGCGTCTCTGATGCTTCAGCAAGTCGTCCCGCGCGGGCGTAGCACTCCACGAGAAGACAGAGATTCCGTGGACTCCAGAACTGCCACTCAACGAACTGCTCCCAGTAATCGGCGGCCGCTTTCGGTGACTCCGGCGCAAGGCGCAGCGTAACGGCACGATGAAGCTTCCAGTGGTGGGGGTTCAGCTCGATGCCTCGGGCACACCACCGGTCAAACTGCTCCATCGCCGAGGAACCGTCGATCTCACCATCGGAGAAGGCCGCAGTCCACAGCCCCTCAACAGCCTTAATGCAAAGAAAGTAGTTGTGTGGATACAGCGCATGCGCCCGATCCCACTCACTTGCCATACGATCGGTCGACGCTTCCGCCAGCTTCCCGTACGTGATTGCATGATAGCGTTGGTGCGCCTTGGCAGCGCGTATGCTATATAGGGTTCCTAAGATTCCAGCTGCCGTCAGCAGCCCAGCACAAGCAAAGCGGGCGGCTCGCATCGCAACTGGATTCAAAGCGGCTTCCGAAGACGAGAATGGGTGCGATAACATCTCTAGGGGGCGCACCACGAGATCACCATTTCTGAAGGACCTCAATGATGTCATCAGCACGGATCGGGGGATCCGGGATTTCCCCGGAGGCGATGTCCTTGCCGTTGTAGTACAGCACCTCGCTGCCGCGAATGACCTTGATCTTCTTACGATTTGCAAATGGGGTGTAGCCCCCGGCTTCGCTGATCGCCTGCAGAAGCGTCACGGGCCCCGAGAGCAGGAACTTCCCCTGCTTCGCAACCTGCCCTTGCACGAAATAGACCTCATCCTCAGCTACGACGATGACGTTGATCTGCTGATAGAAGTGCCCGTCGACATACAAGCTCTCGATCAGGCTCTCAGCCTCCGAAGTGGTCTTTCCCGCCAGCTTGACTGCCCCAAGATAGGGAAGCGTCACTTCGCCAAGACCATCAACGATGTCCTGGATCTCCTCGGGAACCGGGATACCACGCAAATAGATCAAGATGCGGTCCCCGCTTCCAAGGGACCGCAACATGCTCTCGCCGGCAGAATTGCCGCTCGGATCCGCCGACACGGCCTGCTCAGCAGGGCCAGTACCAAGCACGGGGCGGTAGCGCACAAGGCGATAGTCGTCGACATAGGGAGACGCGCAACCGGCAGCCAATAGCACGGAAGCGAACGCCGCAAACAGAAGTCTCTTGATGTAGAAATCCAAACCCATCACCCCTTGCGTGGTTTCGTGGTGTAATCCGACTGATAGTAATACTGATGGTAGTAGTAGTATGACTGGTCACGCGAAACATTGATGTTGTTGAGGACAACCCCCATCAGGTTCGCCCCCATATTGTCCAGCATGCCCTTGGCACGGTCCGAAATCGCCTTTGGATACTTGCGATGCTGAATCAACAGCATGACGCCATCGACCTCACGCGCCAGCACGGAAGCGTCGCTCACGCCAATGATCGGTGGCGCGTCGAAGAAGACACGGTCGTAGCGGATGCTCAGCTCCTTGACCAACGCACGCATACGTTGCGTGTCGAGAAGGCCGTGAACACCGGAGTCCAACTTGCCACTCGGAAGGAAATCAAGGTTATGGAATACCCCCTCCTGGATCACATCGTTAACTTCTACCTCGCCGATCAGGACATTGGCCAAGCCAACCTTGTTCGAAACACCGAACATGCGATGCTGGCGGGGTCTATGCAAGTCGGAGTCAATAATGATCACCCGGTCACCAAGCTGGGCGCAAATGTAGGCCAGGTTGAACAGGGTTAGGGACTTACCCTCCCCCATGCTGCCACTCGTAAAGCAGAGGGTCTTGCCATCCTTGAATTTCTGCGAAAACTGAATATTCGTGCGGAGAATACGGTAAGACTCCGCATGCGCAGGATTGGCGTCCTCCTCGTTCATCGGGCGAACTTTCTGCGGGATCACCCCAAGGACGGGGACATCCATCGTCCGCTCAATATCCTCGATCGTCTTAACGGATGTGTCCAGATACTCCACGAAATAGGCCAGTCCAATGCCGGCCCCGAGGCCAGCAATGATACTGAGGAGGATATTGATGAGAAAATTCGGACTCACGTAGCTATCCACGTGCGGGGCCTTGGCCGGCGACACCAACTCGACGAGAGTCTTGGGAATACTCAGTTCAATCTGCTCCTGGAAATAGCGCATTTCCAGGGCATCTCTGATCTTCTTCACGTGATCACGCGCGTCCGTAGCACGTGAGAACTCAAGATAGCTTCCCGCCTCGTTCACACGCTCCTTGTCGCGCCGCATTTCCAGTTCCGTTTTGATGATCTCAAGCTTCGCCTGCGATCCGCGAAAAGTACCCAGAACTCCCGTCTTCAGACCGCTAAGTGCGTCTGAGATCTTGTTATCGAGTGAGCTGATCGCCCGCTTGACGCGAACGACGTCAGGGTAGTTGTCGCCATACGTCTCCTGAAGCTGACTGAGATCGACCTCTGCCTTGCGCTTTTCGGCCACAAGTTGCGGGATACTCTGGTCATGCACCAGATACTGAGCTGACTCGATAAGCTTGTCGTCTGACAGCGACTCGACCAGTTTATGAAGCGCCTCTTTCTCGGCAACGTCCTGGCTGGCACGAATCCGCAACTCCTCGAGCATCGTCAGCGTCATCTTGTCCAACGAAGAGCGACTGCCCACCAGCGGGTCCACAACGTCGATCTTGTACACGCGTCGAACCCGCTCTACCTCAGCCTCGGCCTTCTCAAGACGCGTCTCCTGCTCCTCAAAAGCTTGATAAAGCGCATCCAATGCCGTCTCTGTGGCTTTGCGATTCCGCTCTGCGGCCTGGGCCCGGAACACTTCTGCAACCATGTTTGCCGCCTCGGCGGCCTCGTGTGCGGCATCCTCTTTCGGCTCTGCAAGCGACACCTGAATCTCGATGAGGTTGGTATCCCGATACTGCTGAACATTCATGCGGCGGGAAATCATCTTCACGGTGCGATCCAGGCGCTGAGCGGGCGGAAGCTGCTCGTAGCCGTACGCCCTTGCAAGCTTCTTGTCCAAGTCCCGGCGGCGGCTCACCTCCTCTACAACCGGCCGTGACTGGATAATCTCGAACTGGGTACGGAGGAAAAGAGGATCGTAGCGCATCATCTCGGGGGAAAAAACGGCAACGTCTGGCGACGCCTCCTGTACACGAATCACAGCAGACGCCATGTAGACCTTGGGCATCGCATAGGTAATGACGATCCCGGTGATGACCACCAGGAGTGAGACCGCAATCACGATCTCCTTGCGTGAACTGATGACACGCCAATAATCAAGAAAATGTAGAGACTCTTGTGTGTCGTTCATGCAGAAACCGTCTGTGCCCTAAAAGTTAGGAAGCCGCCCCGTCGTCGATCGGGACGGCTACTCTTGAATCGCACCACGCACAGCATTCGCTTCACCATTGGATCAGGCGAACGGGGCTGCAATCGCGGATGCTCTCCGAAAAATGCTAGAAATTGAGTGACGTCCCGAACCGTCCCGTGAACTTCGAGTAGGACTGTCCCACGTCTGAGTCGATATCCTCAAGGCGAACGCCCGTGAACAGCGATACCATCGAGCAGGGAGACACGCGGAGTTCGGTATCCCACACAATGGTGGTCTCGTCGCCGTCCTGAATAGCGATGGTGTAGTCAGCTGCTGTTCCCGCAATGTTGTCCGCATCATAGCTTGAAACTCGATAGGTTGCGCTCATCCGCAGCCCGACTCTGGCTCCAAACTGTAGATCGCCGAAAGCACGCAGTTCGTTGTACTCCTGCGACACATACGGGTAGACATCTGAATCACGCACGCCACTACCCAGAGAACCGCCCAAACTGAACGCTTCGCCGATGAGTGATTCAATCGCAAGTCTCACATACGGAGACTCCTCGGCGTCAAGGTTGTCTGCCGCGTAGTCGCGAGCCTGAACACCTGCGACCAACGATCCAATCGTATTCGCAGTGAAGGCGTTCTCAAGACCGAGCGTTCCGGTCGCAACCGTGAAATCCCGATCGAGCGTGGCCGTGCTTTCATATGAATACAAGGCCATGGACCCAGAGGCCAGCGAACGCAGCGTCCGTGTCAGCTGATGACGATGCTCGAGTTGGCCGGTCAGGGCATCCTCGTCTGACGTAGCCGCAATGTCGTCGTCGTCGTAGCGCTTGATCATGCTGCGAATCAGGAAATCGAGATTCGAGTACTGCATCAGATCGAAATTCACGCCCGTTTCAAATACGTTTCTGATGTGGCTCTGGTCACCCCGGACGCGCGTTCCACCATCCTCGATTGCGGGATCATCCTGCACTCGAAACATCTCGTAAACGCGCAGGCGGACCCGCTCGGAAAGGGAAAAAGAGGACCTCAAATCAAGATCATGTTGCCAGCTCGACTCGTCTTCCGTATCGCCGGGCTCAGTCCGGAAACGATAGGAGGGCATGTAGTAGAACTGCAGGCGAGTGGCTTCCGACTCGTGCACAATGGTGAGCTTGGGGCGGACGTACACATCAACGTTGTCCTGCTCGTTTCCGTCGCTCGCGTCACGGTTGTCGGTTGCATGCGCAGCAACACCAATCGAAAAACGCACAGGTTGCACCGTCTCTTCAGCAGAGGCAACGTCCCACATCACCCCACACAGGACTAGCCCCAACACGGTCGCCGGAATTGCTTTAGTCATGACCCTTTTCTCCTTAAACGTTAATGGCACACTGTTCAAAACCGAATCGGATCTCACAGAAGGCTGCGAGTACCCAATTGAATCATCCGTTGATCATGGCGATGGCAGCGATTCCAGTCAACAAAAAAGAGGGGAATCCCCTCCGAGACTTAAATCTGTGATGACAGCGACTGCCCCCCCTCCTCAAGGAGGTGGAAAACACTGATTTCGCTACTCTCCCCACACGATTTTTGTCCACGCCCCGTTGGGAACACAGTCCACAAGCAGATAGTCCCCATCACGCGACAGCGCCATCGGAACTTCCTTATCATCCCGGTATGCCTTTGCCAGGCCACCATCGTGCTCATCAATCGCGATTCTCAGAGTCAGCGGGACGTGCGGAGTCTCAACAGACGCATCACGCTTCGGCAACATCAGCCGCACTTCGAAAGCGCTCGCCGTCTCCTCTCTAAACCGAAGGTCTGCCATCACGCGTTCTTTGACATACCTCCCGACCGTTCCGTAGGTTTCGGTCCAGATGGTGTCACGATGTGCCGCCAAATACTCCACAATACCAGCAAGCGCTTTGGCGGTAGTTGGCTGAAAAGACACCTCATCGACACCATGCATCATGCAGAAGAACCAGTCACGTTTCGCAACTGCCCGCTCAATATGTGAGATGCCGTTATCAGCACCAAAACCCTCGCCACCCCAAATGCGGCAGTTGCTGCGGTCGAGAAGATAGACTTCGAGCACCTGTCGACGCACGGCATCGTTGACCCCACTGAAGGGATACGCAAACGATATAGGCCGCGTGCCAAGCTGTTGCTCAATGATGTCGGCGCTGCCCGCAATCTCGCTGCGAAGCTGCCGTGCACTCCGAACATGCGTCAGGTTCGGGTGTGTCTTGGTATGACTGCCGACCTCATGCCCCGACGCGGCAGCAGCCCTCCATGCTCCCCAAGTCGAGGCCCACGTTTCCTTCACATTCTCAGTGTGCACAAAAAAGGTGGCATGGAGTCCCTTCGCGTCCAATATCGGAATCGCTTTCTCGATCTGACTGGGGAAAGCATCGTCAAAGGTCAGGCTGACAGCACCCGATGCATCCCCGCGAAAGCGGGCCACCTCCACGTAAGGCCGATTTCCGTAGGCGCACGTCCCCCCCACCGCCAGCAACCACACTCCAATATGGACAAACCATCTCATCATTTCGGTAGTATCCCCTCTTCGTTTGTCAAGCCGGGCATAGTATAGATGCAGGCACGGCGCGTGACAAATACCTTATCGACCAAAATCACGGGCCGATGTACCAAGCCCGATGGGTATTGACTTTGCTGCCACGGCCCTCCATCCTTGCCAGCCCATTCACACCAAACAAGAGCGGACCCATGACAGATTTTGCGAGTTTCGGACTCGACCCCAACATTTTGAAGGCCATTGGCAGCTTGGGGTTTGAGACCCCCACGCCGGTTCAGGCAAAGGTAATCCCGCTGCTGCTCGAGAGCTCACAGGACCTGGTTGCGCTCGCACAGACCGGCACGGGCAAGACCGCCGCCTTCGGACTCCCTCTCATTCATCAGGTCGATACCGATTCGAAGGCAATTCAGGCACTGATTCTCTGTCCAACGCGAGAACTGTGCCTCCAGATCTGTCGCGATCTCAAACAGTTCACCAAGCACATGCCCGCCGTCCGCACCGTGGCCGTCTACGGGGGTGCCCCCATCTACAATCAGTTGAAAGCCCTGGAAAACGGCGTTCACATCGTCGTCGGCACACCGGGGCGCATGCACGATATTCTGCGCCGCGGCAAGGCTGACTTCTCGAAGTGTCGCTGGACCGTTCTGGATGAAGCAGACGAGATGCTGAGCATGGGCTTCGAAGAGGATCTCAAGGCCATTCTCAGCCATGTGCCGGGGACTTCGCAGACGTTGCTGTTCTCGGCCACAATGCCAAGACAGATCGCCGCGATCACGGGAAACTACATGGAGGATGCCAAGGAAATCACCATTGGCACTCGCAACGTGGGTGCCGAGAACGTCCAGCATGAGTGCTATAGAGTTCACGCCCGCGACCGCTATCTCTCTCTGAAGCGCATCGTTGACTTCTACCCCGACATGTACGGCTTGATATTCTGCCGCACGCGCATCGAGACTCAGGAGATTGCAGCCAAGCTCATCAAAGACGGGTATAGCGCGGATGCGCTTCATGGCGATCTCTCGCAGCAGCAGCGCGACCGCGTCATGGGCACCTTCCGCGATCGAAGTATCCAGATGCTGGTTGCAACGGACGTTGCCGCCCGAGGTCTGGACATCAATGACCTGACCCATGTCATCAATTACCAGCTTCCCGATGATCTTGAGAGCTACACCCACCGCAGCGGGCGTACGGGACGAGCCGGCAAGGCAGGCATCTCGGTGGTCCTCATCCATATGCGCGAACAGACCAAGATCCGCATCATTGAGCAACGCTTGGGAAAACGATTCGAACACAAGAAGGTCCCGTCAGGACGGCAAGTCTGCGAAGCGCAGCTCTACCACCTGATTTCTCGCGCCAAAGATGTCACGGTAGACGACAGCCAGATTGACCCCTATCTCCCTGAAATCAACCGGATGCTTGAGGGCCTCTCGACCGAAGATCTGGTGAAGCGCTTCGTGTCACTGGAGTTCAACCGATTTCTGAGCTACTACAAAGATGCTCCCGATCTGAATGTCCAAGAGCGGCCAGCACGCGAGCGCATCGCGGGCAAGCTGGCATCCCTGTTCATGAATGTGGGCCGCGTCGACAATTTTTCACCAAAAGACCTGATGGGCATGCTCAACCGCGGGACTCGCGGCGGCTCGGTTCAGGTCGGCCGCATTTCAGTTCAACAGAAGTGCACCTTTTTTGATGTTACTGAAGGCGATCGCGATACCGTTATGGAGGCCCTCAATGGTGCCACATTCGGCAGGCGAGAAGTGCGCGTTGAACCCGTTTCCGGTGGCAATCGAGGCGCACAGCGCCCTGCGGGGGGCAGACCCGGACGCCCACAAAACCGAGGCGGGCAACATGGCCGACGGCCTCCCCAGCAACGATCAGCGCAACGGACACGGCCAGAGAGCGAGAAACCACAGCGGACGCCTCCCCCTGCAAATCGAAGGCCGCAGCCGACCAAGGAA
>JABGOW010000190.1 GCA_018645275.1 Verrucomicrobiota bacterium | reverse complement strand
AGGACCTATTCCGGCGTGCCCAAGTGCGGCAGATCCTTACCCATCTGCGTGGACTGGAAGACCGCAACCGCTACCTGAGTGAACTCAGAGCAGTTCTGCTTGACACGAGCGTGCGGTTCCATATCAAACGAGTGGTGATGCAATGGCTCGGGGCGCTCGCCGATCCAACCGAAGCGGAATGGCAGATTCTCGCCGAATCGCGGACGGCAAATGACCTGCCAATCCACCTTGCCTACGGTGATCTGCACGGCAACCCGGCATGGTTCGATCTCCTGAATCTTGAGTGCGGACAAATCGCAGACTGGCTCAATAGCGACGACGAGGGCGTTCGGACATTCGGGCTGGGCCTGGTCGCTGCGTCAGCTGTGTTGCTGCAACGCGCGGAAGCTGTGGTCGAACTACTGAAGCCCTTTATGGCCTGTGAACCGTGGTTGTCCACACTCAACCGGCTCTTCTGGCGTGTCAAATGCATGGAGGGACCGCTGTTCGAGTTTTACCGAGGAGTGGTAAGAGAGAGCGTGCTGCTGAAAGGGAAGGAAGCCCCTCTCGATTTTCCCCACGACATGTTCGAGCAACAGCCCGAGGCGGCTGTCGCCATCCTGGCGGAGTGGTTCGACGCTGCACTGGAACTGGCCGAGGCGGAGGGATCGGCGAATCCGTTCGAGTTCATGGGCAACATGCGGCATGGGGACTACGACTTGAAGGGTCTGATGAAGAACGGGGGCGAGCCATTCTTCAGGGAATTCCTGCCCCGGATCTGCGGTGTAGTCAGGAAGAACGCTCTGGCGAGGGATGAGGACGGGGAACTCCGTGACAGCGTCTGGCGTTTCAAGAGCCTGTGGGAGAGCCACCACGATCTCGACGATGTGCTACTGGACTGTGTGATCAAGTCTGGGCAGCATCTGGCCGAAGCCGCCCCTGAAGTGGTATCCGGGCTCACAGCGCCACTTGTGACCGACCCCCATCACACGATCGCCTTCATTGCATTGCGTGTGTGGGCCGCCAATGGGGAGCGATTCGCAGACGAAATTGCTTCCTGCCTGCTGGGAAACTGCCGTCATCTGGAGATTGGGTATAGCGGGGGTTCCATAGGGGATGGGAATATCCACCTTGCGATTGCCAGGGAAGCACTCCAAGCGGCGGTCCCGCACTTACCTGATGAGACCATCGTCAGGCTGGAGGAGGCCGTCGCGGAGGTGAATCCCGATTGGGAAAACCCCAAGAATACAAAGGCAGCCAGAGGCTTCAGCCAGTATTTGCTTCTGAGCTCAATCCCAAGGGAACGGTTGTCCGAAGCAGGAAGAGGGAGGCTTGGGGAGCTCGCGAGGAAATTCCCCACTACAGACACGCGACTCCCTAAGCCGACCAAGGGGGCTAGGTGGATTGGCCCTCCCATTGAGGCGGACGGGATTCAGAAGATGAGCGACGACCAGTGGATTCAGGCCATGCGCAAGCATTGTGATGAGAGCCCCGACCGGACTCGCGACATTCGTGGAGGCGTGCATCAGTTGTCTCAGGCTCTCCGAGTTCGGGCTCGTGAGGAGAAGCAACGCTTCGCTGCGTTGTGCCTTCGCATGCCGGAGGAGCTGCATCCCTCCTACTTCACCTCCATCCTGGACGGGATCACGAACCTCAACGCGCAAGGGGAAAGTCAGGAGCACTCGGAGGAACTGCCCGTCGAAAACGTCGATGCGGTGATCAAACGTCTCCATGGTCTACCGGACCAGCCATGCGGCCGGAGTATCTGC
>JABGOW010000043.1 GCA_018645275.1 Verrucomicrobiota bacterium | reverse complement strand
CTTCCTGGGTGAGTTGGCGGCACTTCGTGAGGACTTCCACGGCCGACTTGCAAGTCAGGGCCGACTCAGCCAGCCCACTTGCCTGCTCAGAACCGAGGCTCCGTATGGCATCCTTCACCAGCGGTACGGCGCGAGGCGTGACGCTCAGCTCGTCGACCCCCATCCCCAGCAGCAATCCGGTCATCAGCGGGTCCGCAGCCATCTCTCCACAAATGCCAACCCAGATGCCATTCGCATGCGCAGCTTCAATCGTCATCTTGATCAGCCGAAGGACAGCGGGATGCGTTGGCTCATAGAGGTAGGCCACACGTTCATTGCCACGGTCAACAGCAATGGTGTACTGGATCAGATCGTTTGTCCCGATGCTAAAGAAATCGACATGTTCCGCAAGCGCATCTGCGATCAAGGCCGCTGCGGGAAGCTCGATCATCACGCCAACGTCAATATCGGCGTTCAAGCTCCCCCCCTCCGCCAGCACTTCCTCTTTCGCTTCAGAGAGATACCGATTTGCCTGTAGCACCTCGCCCACACTGCTGATCATGGGATACATGATTCGCACGTTCCCGACAGAGCTGGCCCGAAGGATTGCCCGCAACTGCTGCTTGAAGTAGTCGGGGTGTTTGAGCGAAAGTCGGATAGAGCGACACCCCAAGAACGGGTTCATCTCTTTCTGAGCGCGGAGCTCTGGAAAGAACTTGTCACCGCCCAAATCAAGCGTACGGATAATGAGCGGCGAGGGTGACAGCCGCTCGGCGATCTGCGTGTAGACCTCCGTCTGCTCCTCCTCAGTCACAACGCGGTTTCGCGCTAAATGCAGAAACTCTGATCGGAGCAGACCAATCCCGTCAGCACCGTACTGCAGAACCGCATCGACATCCTCCGGGCCTTCGGCATTCGCGGAGAGCATGATGCGGTGACCATCTTTGGTTTCGGCGGGGTCGTGTTGGAGCGTTGTAAGCCCCGCCTCAATCGTCCGGCGGGTCTCTGCAACCTGCCCGTATGCTTGAAGCTGCTCCTCACTCGGATTGATAATGAGCACGCCCCTATTCCCATCAATCAGGAGGTTGTCCCCGGATGCGACACGGTCGGTGATATCGTGCAAACCAACAACGGCAGGCAACTCAAGGGCACGGGCCATCACTGCGGTATGAGAGGTGGGACTTCCTAAATTGGTGGCAAAACCAGACACGAGATCCTTCGAAAGCGCTGCCGTCTCCGAGGGCGCAAGATCGTTTGCGACAATAATATGCTCCGAGGGAAGCTCGGCAACCGAGGGCGCCGCCGAACCCAAGAGGTTTCGAACAATGCGTCGACCGACATCGCGTACATCCGCAACCCGTTCCCGCAGATAATCGTCCTCCACCGCATTGAGTACCGCTGCGTACTTGTCCGAGGCCTCCTGGACCATCCACTCGATGTTCTTGTGTTTATCCTGAACGCTCCCGATGACCTCCTCAATAAAGGTCCGGTCATCCAGAACCATGAGATGGGCATCCAGAATTGAGGCATCGTGCGAGCGGGTCTGCCCACTCAGCGTCGCCTGAATTTGCTGAATCTGCTTGCGCGTTTCAATGATGGCCTCTTCGAAGCGCGAGATCTCGGCACCTACCTCGTCGGCAGAAATCGTACGCTCAGGCACATGCGTCTTCTCCTGTTCCAGCAGAAGGGCAGGACCGATGGCAACGCCCGGCGAAACGCCAATTCCCCGTAGCACGATCTCAGTGTCCAGTCGCTCCGACATACAGTCCTCAGTCTTCGTCAAACTTGCGGCTTACGATGAGTGCCTCGAGGTGATCCAGCGCCTCTTCTCCATCAACGCCACTGGCGGTCACACGCAAAACAGTACCGCGCCCCGCCTCAAGGGTCATCAGCCCCATGATGCTCTTTCCTGACACGGTGTTTCCGTCCTTCTCAACCATGATATCCGCATCAAATCGAGAGGCCGTCTTCACGAACAGTGCAGCCGGGCGCGCATGAATTCCATACTGGTTCTGGATTTCAAAATCCCGTGTCAGCTCGCCCATATTGTTGTCACTGCTACTCACTCGCGTCGCGTCCCTCGCTCAACAACGCCATCAAGCGTTCATCAAGTTCCTTTTCCGCGTCGTGCCCCAGGCGGCGCAATTTCATGTTCAGCGCCGCGGTCTCAACCACGTTGGAGATATCACGGCCTGCATCAACTTCCACGTACACCTGTGGAATGCTGACCCCCAGGATATCACGCGTGAGGGAGGTCCCGGGGGCTTCATCAGCCGACGGATTGTCTCCCGGTGCACAGAGTGTTACGACAAGATCGAGTCGCTTCTCCTCCCGAACAGATGACACCCCGAATAGACTCGGGACGTGGATAATCCCCAACCCGCGAATCTCCATATGATACTGCGTAACCTTCACCGGCGAGGCGATGATGGCCCCGGCAGAGTCTCGGCGCACAGCCGTAATGTCATCTGCGACAAGGCTATGCCCACGGCGCACGAGTGCCAATGCCGTATCGCTCTTCCCAAGTCCAGAGCGCCCCTCAAGCAGGACTCCAATACCCATGATTTCCACCATGGTGCCCTGCACCTTCAAACGCGGTGCGCGGAGGTTCTCCATGACAATCGTGGCGGCATTGACAAAGTGCTTCGTAATCAAAGGGGTACGTAGCAGAGGTACCCGGTACTTGTCCGCCAGCTCCTTGAGCTCGGGGTAAATCCGCTTGCCCCGCGTAAAAACAACACACGGAACGCGCTGCGAGAAAAGCAATTCCGAGCGTTCAGCGCGCTCATCTGGACCCAGGGAATCCAGATAGGCATGCTCCGCAAGCCCAATCACCTGAATACGACGATTGGGGAAGTGCTTAAAGAACCCCGCCAATCCCAAGCCTGGCCGGTTGATGGCACCCTCCCGAATCAGATGCCCCAGCCCTGCGGTACCGGCAACGACTTCAAGTTTTAGACGATCCGCGCCCGCCTCAAGAACATCAGCCACCCTGACCGGGTACTTACGGTCTGTTCCACTCTTTGCCACACGATACTCCTCTCTCAACCCAACTCACGGTCTCAAACGACCGTATCGACCTCATCAACTCGATCATCAGTTCTGCGCCCGCGGTGATCCTGCACCTTGTCACGCAGCTTACGCAACTGCCGTTCAGCCCGACCCACGGCCCCATCAATGGCCGCAATCATATCATCCTCGGTTTCGTGGGCCTCGACACGAATATGGTTCTTCGCTTGCACCACTACCTCGGCTTCATGCCGATGCTTCTCAATGTTCAGTATCATATGAATATGCTCAATGCGCGGAAATAGCTCAACAAGCTTCTCACACTGCTGTTGCGCATGGTCCTTGGCCCCAGGAGCATTCATGTGGCGTGCCGTCACCTCGATTGACATCGTTTCGTCCCCCTTTTTCTACATTCGGAACTCGGTTCCCAGATACAGTTCCCGGCTCATCTGATCATTGATCAGAAAATCACTCTTCCCCTCTCGAAGCACCTTCCCCTCAAACAGCAAGTACGCGCGGTCGACAATCGAAAGCGTCTCACGAACATTGTGGTCGGTAATCAGGATACCCAATCCACGCTCGCGTAGTTTCGTCACGATCGCCTGTACATCCGCGACTGCAAGGGGATCCACTCCGCTAAAGGGCTCATCCAGCATGAGAATTGCCGGGTCCGTCACCAACGCCCTCGTAATCTCAAGCCGTCGGCGCTCTCCACCACTCAGCGTATATGCGGGTTGATCGGCAAGCTCCGTCAGAGAAAGATCCTCCAGTAGCGCCTCCAGACGACGGAGTTCCTCGGCTCGCGAGAGACCCAGCGTCTCCAGGATAGCCTGAACATTCTGGGCAACGGTGAGTTTCCTGAAGATCGAAGCCTCCTGCGCAAGATAGCCGATGCCCATTCTTGCCCGGCCGCACATCGGCTTCGACGTCACATCCTTGCCCTTGAAGAAAACACTTCCGGAATCAGGGCGTACCAGCCCCACAATCATATAGAACGAGGTCGTTTTGCCAGCGCCATTAGGCCCCAGAAGCCCCACAATCTCTCCGGGTTCAACGTAGATGTTCACATTGTCGACAACCTGCTTGCCATGATAGGACTTCGCCAGCCCTCGGGCATCCACAAGATGTGTATGTATTCCGTCCTGATCCACAATGACCACCCTATTGCGTTACTCCGCCCTTCGCCTTCTCAAGCGATGATGGAAAGACAACCAGCCGCCCGGGCGTGCAAGTCACCTTCTCAGAATTCACGAAAATCTTAATTTCATCCCCATGAATGGCATCGCGTCCACGCGCTAACGTTGCATTGCCAGTCATGACGATCGCGCCCGTGCTCGCGGTGTACACAGCTTTGTCGCACGTCCCTTTGCGATCCTCCTGTACAACATGAACCGAATCCATGGCAACAATCGAATCAACGTTGTTCGTCGCATCGAAAAACACGTAGAGTTTGTCGCACTCGAGCTTCACGCGTGGATCGGTCACAACGACGCTACCTTCAAACACGCAAGTCGAACGCCCATAATCGAACATCAGACTCTCCGACGTGACAATCGTCTCCGCGGGCTCCGCCTCTTCAGCAGCCCACGCCCACACCCCAATCGCCAACAACACGCCCACAGCGGACACCATTGCAGATCTACTTCTTACGAACACGATCAACGACCCTCTTTTCTCTTACGATAGCGCTTGGAAATGAAACTCTCACATCGCCTAGTATCTTCACTCTTTCGTCCACACCAATCCACTCAAACCCGTCACCGTTGATGGTGATCTCACCCCGCTTCAAGAAGACATGATTCGATGAGGATGCGACGTGCCCAATCCGATCAAAGACGCAATCCTCAGCCTTAACCTCCATCTCCATCACTCCCGCCTCCGTGAAGCACTGCACCACAATACCACTGCCTCTGATGCTACCATCCGGAGGAACTTCCGCACGGGCCGCAAACAGTTCGGTCTTGAGGGCGCCCGCTGGATAGTGCTCCAGCGGAATACGCAAGTCCACCATGGGTTCCTCTGCGGCGCACACCACCCGCATGGCAAGAACAAGTCCCATAACGAATAGAACCCGCTTCCGGATATTATGAAACCACGTCATCAATTGCCCTCAGAGTCTGCCAGAGTTTCTTCATGTTCGAGAAACGGATCGCGTTCGCGCCGTCCGAAAGAGCCTTCTCGGGCCGTACATGCGTCTCAATGAAAACGGCATTGCATCCCACCGCGACAGCCGCTCGCGCCAGATAAGGAGCCCAGCGACTATCGCCCCCCGACTTGGTCCCTCCCGCTCCGGGCCGCTGCACACTATGGGTTGCATCGAACGTCACGGGATAGCCAAACTCCCGCAACTCCAGCAGACTGCGCATATCGGCGACAAGGTTGTTGTAGCCAAAGCTAGCCCCCCGTTCGGTCAGTATGATCTTGCGATTCCCCGTGCTCTCAACCTTGCCCACAACATTCACCATATCTGCAGGAGCCAAGAACTGCCCCTTCTTGATATTGACCGGTATGCCGCTTTCACCAGCGGCAAGCAGCAGATCCGTCTGCCGACACAGAAATGCCGGAATCTGGATCGCGTCGACAACGCGGGCAGCCAGCGTGGCCTCTTCGGCAGTGTGAACATCCGTCGTGATCGGGACCCCATATTGCTCACGCACGGCCTGAAGAATCTCCAAGCCTTCGACAATTCCCGGCCCACGATACGAGTCAACAGAGGTGCGGTTGGCTTTGTCATACGATGCCTTGAAAATGAACGGAATGCCCTCGGACTCGGCAAGCGCAGCAAGCCGCCCCGCGAGAGCCAAACACCCTTTGCGACTCTCGATCACGCACGGTCCAGCAATCAACGCCAGTGGGCTCCGCCCCCCAATACCAACACCACCAATCAAAATACGTTTACCCATGCTGTCCCGCTTCCCTAATCAACTGTTCTGCACGTGGCACGTCTGCCGGTGTATCGACACCAATGCCGTGGTCTACCGTCTCCAAAACAAGCATCCGACCGCCCAGATGCAGAGCCCGTAACTGCTCCAACTTCTCCGCCTCTTCAAGCATGCACGGCTCCGCCGCTACCAACCGCCCCAAGAAACCACGACGATAGGCGTAAATGCCAAGATGCCGCCAATGCACTACCGATTCCTGCATACCACGATCCCGAACGAACGGAATCGTCGAGCGCGAGAAGTACAGTGCCTGATGATCTTCGGCCCAAACCACCTTCACGACGGAAGGATCGTCAAGATCCTCAGGCGACTCAATTCGGGCCGCAGCCGTCCCCATATCCCAGGTAGGATCTGCGGTCATCTCGGACACCAGCCGGTCAATCAATGCGGGCTCCACCAGCGGCTCATCTCCCTGTATATTGACTACCAGATCTGCATCAATACCGCAAGTGGCCTCTGCAATGCGGTCTGTACCCGAGGGGTGGTCCGGCCTTGTCATGACGGCATGCCCCCCAAACCCCTCGACCACCTCCAGAATCCGCTGATCATCGGTCGCCACGACAACATCAGATAGCGACGTCGCACGCTTGGCCCGCTCAACAACCCACTGCACCATGGGTTTTCCGCAAAGAGGAACGAGACTCTTCCCGGGAAGTCGCGTAGAGGCCCAGCGGGCTGGAATCACGCCCACCGCTCGCCCTTCTGCAACCACATCAGAAGCTAATGGTTCATGGCTCATTGTGGCACTCCTCCCAGAGAGCCGAGCAGCTCAGCTTGCGAACAAGTCGCAGTTCCAACTTTGCCGACAACGACGCCAGCCGCATGGTTCGCCAGAGCCGCGGCCTCCGCATACCCGGCACCAACCGATAGGGCCATCATAGCCACCGCAATCACGGTGTCCCCAGCCCCCGAAACATCGAATACTTCACGCGCGAGCGTCGGCTGCACACTTGGCTCACCTTCCCGTGGACACAGGTACATCCCGTGTGAACCAAGCGTGATCATCAGAAACTCGGTATCCCAGCGATCCGACAGCGCACGCCCTGCGGTCTGCAACGAATTGCAGCTTTCGGGGCGATCCCCCAGCGGGAGTTCCGGTTGCCCAGTGGCAAGACAGGCCTCGCGGTAGTTCGGCGTAGCCAGCGTTAACCACGGGATTGACAACTGGTGGTTGTCCTTCGGATCAAAACCCACCGGCTTAGCATGTGTCTTGGCAGCCGCGAGAACCGTATCAACGACCTCCTGGCACATAACGCCTTTGCCGTAGTCTTCCAGAATCACACCGGTCGAGGCCGCAACAAGCCCGGGAAGCACGTCACACAGCTCCTGAATGCGCTCTGCATACCGTGCCGTGCCATCCTCGTAATCCACACGTGCCACCTGCTGGCGTTCAGCAATGATGCGCGTCTTGACTGTCGTCTGTGTGCCTGGGTCCTGGATAACCCCCTCCACAGGAATACCCGCATCCTTCAATGCTGCCAGGAGCTCATCACCCATCGCGTCTTTCCCGACAATTCCTGCAACCAGCGACCTACCACCAAGGGATGCAATATTGAGCGAGACATTGGAGGCACCACCGGGCCGAGAGGCCTCTCGGGTGACGTGCACCACAGGGACAGGAGCCTCTGGCGAGATGCGGTCAACATTTCCAAACACATAGCGATCCAGCATAAGATCACCGACAACCAAGATCCGGGCTTCCCCGAAACGGTCCAGCAGTGCTTTCATCTTGTTTGCCATTAGCCGACCCCTTCCAGTTGCGGATCCTCAAATGTCACCGCCGGCGCTTGAACCGGAACATCCTCCACACACGACGACGGATCTTCCGCGGATCCAGAGACAGACGTCGAAGCGGACCCGGTGACAGGCACCACCGCGGCCCCTTCACGCTGCCGCTCCACCTTCGAAAGCTCAATATACGCAAGTTCTTGCGTTGTCAACCACTCCCAATGAAGATCGTGCCCCTCCGCCAGGGCCACCCCGGTTGCACTCCGGATATCCAAGGAAAAGTAGTGCATCGGGCGGCGCTCAATACTGGCAGGGGTCATGCAGAAATCCACATCCCGTACGGATGCAATCTCCTCCCCCTCTGCATTCAACCAGCAAAGCGTTGAATCCCTGAGACAGAGTCGCATCTGTTTCGAACGGAGCCGATCGGTGAGCCGCACAAACTCCGACATGCTGGCGGTTCGCAACGCGACCAATCGTGCAAAACAGATGGGCTTCACGGTGCCATCCTCTGCCTCCTGCACGCGTACAATGAGCTGCCCCATCCTCACGTTCCACCGGGGCCTCCAATCTCGAATTGTGCTGCCCAGGCGAACTTCAGCTGCTGAGAAACCAGGCATTCCCGCCGCTTCAAAATCGGGAGTTCGAACGTTTTCCAGCACAAGCACATAAGGCCATCCTATACGTGTGGCCTCAACAGAAAGGGGGATACCCAGTTCCTTTCCCAAGTGCGACTCAAGAAGGCCTCGGGCCCCTTCCGTTCTGACGGCAAACCAGCCTGCGACAAGGACAATGGCCAAGAGAATAACGATGAGCCAAACCAAACGAGAGAATCCACCTCCAACGCGCTGACTGCCCGTTACAACTCGCATATCGTCACCTCCTCAATCAAGTGCGGGAACCGAAAATCGCGGTCCCCACGCGAACGCAGGTAGCGCCCTCTTCAATCGCCACTTCAAAGTCCCCTGACATCCCCATCGATAGCTCCGCCAGTTCAAACCCGGACGGCACTGAGCACGCATCCCGCAGTTCGCGCAAACGCTGGAAGAAAGGCCGCGCATCTTCAGAATCCGGTGTGAATGGCGGTATCGTCATCAAGCCGACAACATCCACATGCATAAGCGCATTCGCCTCCTCCAGTGCACCGGGGACGTCATCTGGCGCAAAACCATACTTGCTGCTCTCTCCTGAGACGTTGACCTCCAAACACACGGGCATCGTCTTTCCACATTCACCCGCGCACGCGCTAACCTTACGGAGCAAGGGCAGCGAATCAACCCCATGCAGCATCTGAAACAGCGAAACCGCACGCATCACCTTGTTCCGCTGCAGATGACCGATGAACTCCCACTCAAGGTGCCCCGGGCAGGCCGGAATCTTGGACGCTGCTTCATAGACTCGATTCTCCCCGAACACTGAAAGCCCACATTCGACGGCTTCCTGCACATGTTCCGGAGCGTAGGTCTTGCTGACGGCAATCAGTCGCACCGACTCAACGTCTCGCCCCGCCCGTGCGCACGCCTGCGCAATCCGCTGCTGAATTCCATCGACCCGTTTCTGCATACTCATGTCATCAAACTCTCGATCCCCACAGTGCCCCATCTACCGTTTCACGGCTTCCCGCAGGTCCGCCAGCGACCCTTCGGCCTACACAATTCTCCCAGCTTCCGCCTCACCTATAGCGCTTGCCGCCCCCGTATCGCTCGGTCCAGCGTTACGCTGTCGGCATATCGAATCCCGCTCCCAGCCGGGATTCCGTACGCCAGACGAGTCGCGCGAATCCCCCGCTCTTTGAGGATGCCCGCAATCAGCTCAGCGGTGGCTTCACTCTCAATATCGGTATTCAATGCCAGCACGACCTCTTTGATTCCCTCTGTCTTGATACGGCGTACCAATGCACGAATCCGGATATCATTAGGACCATCGCCACGCATCGGCGAGATCTTTCCCATCAGGGCGTGATAGCGCCCGGTGTAGGCGCCCGTGGATTCCATGGAGACAATATCGCTCGGGTCCTCCACCACACAAATCGTCGTGGCATCGCGCAGTGAATCTGTACAGAGGCGACACGGGTCACGATCCACAGTGGTCATAGCCCCACAGCGCGAACAGAACGCCACCGTTCGGCGCGTCTCTTCAAGCGCCTCGATCAGAGGCAGCACAAGCCCTTCCGGATCTGACGCAAGCTTCATCGCCATGCGCTCAGCCGATCGGCGGCCCACCCCTGGAAGACGACTCAGAGATCGGGTTAGCTTTTCAAGCCCCTGTGGCGGCATATGGGACTACTTCATTCCGCCAAGCATATCCGAAAGCCCTCCCAGGCCTCCCGACATCTTGGACATCTCAGTACCCGCTGTCTTCTTGGCAGCGTTGAGCGTTGAATTCACCGTGGTTACAATGACCTTCTCAAGACGATCCAGAGCCAAGTCCTGAATCGCCGATGGATCAATTCGAATCTCTTTGATGCTCATATCACCGCGCGCCACAACGGTTACCTTGCCATTGTTGCTCGTGACTTCAACAGTCTGTTTTGCAAGCTCCTTCTGCATACGCTTCATCTGCTTGCGCATCGTTGCAGCCTGCGAAACCATTTTCATCATGTTCGCCATGGTCGTATCCTTAGTCTTACGTTTACTCTATCACATCCACAATCATACCATTAAATGCATCCAACACCTGCTGCACGCCCGGGTCTTGATGCCAGTCTGCCCGCGTCCGCCGAGGCGGCCCGGCAGCTTCAGACACACGCTCGTACTCTGGGCTCTCAATCTC
Source organism: Verrucomicrobiota bacterium (assembly GCA_018645275.1). Taxonomy (GTDB): domain Bacteria; phylum Verrucomicrobiota; class Kiritimatiellia; order UBA8416; family UBA8416; genus JABGOW01. The sequence goes on along the minus strand of JABGOW010000043.1, from coordinate 24 downwards.
ATAGGTCGGCTTCGGAGGCTCCGC
>JABGOW010000260.1 GCA_018645275.1 Verrucomicrobiota bacterium | reverse complement strand
GCGCTGCCCCGAGGGATGGGATCCCGACTACTGGTACGACATGCGCAATTATCTCGAGGAGTTCTCCGACGAGGACCGCCTGCGCACGCGTACGCCTATGACTTGCTACGATGACGATTTCTCTGAGGAGATGACGTATGGGCATCGCGGTACCGACCGGGCGCTCTCTTTCCTCGAGAAAAGCGAGGGTGAGGATTTCTTCCTGACAGTTTCCTATGACGAGCCACACCACCCCTTCCTCTGTCCCAAAGAGTACTTCGAGATGTATCGCGACTACGAGATCCCCAAGCGTCCCAACGTATGGGACCGGCTGGAAGGCAAGCCGGAGCATCAGCGAGTCTGGGCTGGCGATGCAATCCACGAAGACAAGGATGCTCTGACTATTGCAGATGTCTATCGGCACTTCCTCGGCTGCAACTCCTACGTCGACTACGAGATTGGGCGTCTGCTGGACACCATTGAGCGACTGGCGCCTGACGCCTTGGTGATCTACACCTCGGATCATGGCGATCACGCCCAATCCCACTCAATGCATAACAAGGGCGCGACCATGTACGAGGAGAACGTCAACATCCCGCTGCTGGTAAAGGGAGGGCATATCGTTCCCAAGCAGACCGTGAGCGACGCCCCGGTATCGCACATCGACATTGCGCCCACGATCCTGGAGCATTTTGATATCTCCAAACCCAAGTTCCTCGAAGGTAACAGCCTGATGCCTGGCCTGAAGGATCCCGCCGTGCGGGTGAACGAGGAAGTGTTTATCGAGTTCGGGCGTTACGAGGTCGACCATGACGGCTTTGGCGGCTTCCAGCCGATCCGTTGCGTGTTCGACGGCCGGTATAAGCTGGCGATCAATCTGCTTTCCAGTGATGAACTCTACGATCTTGAGAGCGATCCCTACGAGATGACCAATCTCATCGAAGCGCCCGATCACGTGGAGCAGCGCAATGCCCTGCACGATCGGCTGATCGACTGGATGAACGAGACCCGCGACCCATTCCGCGGCTACTACTGGCAGCGCCGCCCATGGCGTACAGATGCCCCACCCGCCCATTGGGAGTTCACCCGCAAGACACGCCAGCGGGAGAACGAGGAATACGAGCCCCGCCAGCTCGACTACAGCACGGGCCTACCGATGACCGACGCCGTCCGCGGAAAGGGATAACATCCCGCGTTGTGATCTCTGGCCATTCCTTCGCCCAATCCCCATCGCTAACGCAGGGGCGCCCTCAGTTTCGGGGTACTGCTCCGTTGGGGACATGCAAATCGGATCCCCCGAATGTGGATATCACGGGAATGGGTGGTTTGACAGTCTCTGGCAAGGACGGTACCGTGGTTCGCAGGCTGGACACAAAGAGGACCGGCTACAAGCCCGAGACCGATGCTGAATGCCGTACACCGGCCTCTGATGGCGGCCATGGGGTGATGCCGGCCAGTGCGGAGAATCCTTCTCTCGGTGACGGTTAACTAAGGAGTAGAACGTTATGCAGTTGGCCACGATTGATTGGGTATTCATTTTTGGTTTCTTTGCTGTTGCTCTGGCGATCGGGGCCGTGGTTTCCCGAAGTGCTGGAAAGAGTGAATCAGACTTCTTTCTTGGCGGTCGCAGTATGCCGTGGTGGTTGCTGGGGTTCTCAATGGTTGCGACGACTTTTTCGACCGACACCCCTAACCTCGTGACGGATCTTGTTCGTCAAAATGGTGTGTCCGGCAATTGGTGTTGGTGGGCGTTTCTGCTGACCGGTATGTTGACGGTCTTCATCTACGCCCGACTCTGGCGACGATCCAATGTCCTTACGGATGTTGAATTCTACGAGATTCGCTACAGTGGAAAATCGGCGGCCTTCTTGAGAGGTTTCCGAGCCCTTTATCTTGGAGTCTTCTTCAATGTGATGATCATGGCCGGCGTATCGCTGGCTGCCATCAAGATTGGTGGCGTCATGCTGGGGTTGCAGCCCTGGGAGAGCATCCTCTATGCCTCTGCAGTGACGGTTATCTTCAGTTCCATGGGCGGGTTCAAAGGCGTGCTCATTACTGACTTCTTACTCTTTATCATGGCGATGGTGGGGGCCTTTGCGGCGGCCTATTTTGCGCTCGGACAAGAGTCCGTTACACATGTCGCCGCCGACGGCTGCACGGTCACAGGACTGCATGCGATGGTGGACCATTTCAAGTCCAATCCTGAGTTGGCCGGGAAACTCTCGTTGATTCCTCCGTTTGAGAATCGAAGTCTGTTGTTCTCGATCTTCATCATCCCGCTGGCGGTAACATGGTGGAGCGTCTATTACCCGGGCGCCGAGCCCGGTGGCGGCGGCTACCTGGTGCAGCGCATGCTGGCCGCCAAGAATGAGAAGCACGCTCTGGGCGCCACCCTGTTTTTCAATATTGCCCACTACGCCTTGCGGCCCTGGCCCTGGATCATCGTCGCGCTCTGTTCCATCATCGTCTATCCCATGGCCTCAAACTCCGAGAAGCAGGCGTTTGAGCAGGCCAAGGAGGCTATCGTGGTGACGGCCGAGCAGGTTGCTGAGAAGCCCACCGAGGTGTTTAGCCTGATCGATGGGCAGTCGACGGCACTCGGCTTTGAGGCCGACCTTGCCAGCGCCTTTGAGCTCATGATGGTGAAGTCACTGGCCAACACCGAGGATGAGGCCAGCCGCTGCTTCATTGAAGGACTCAAGGGGACCGTCTCGTTGACTGAAGCGCAGCGCGAGGCGTTTCGCACGCTCCTGGTTGGTGAGGTCGCGGGGACACCCGACCTCGACCTGGGGGCTCGCGCCGAGGTGCAGTCCGGGTTTGTGAACCGGGGCGTCTTCTTCCTGCGATCGGCATTCAGTCGCCAAGATGTGCCGGACAACAAGCTTGGCCATGATCTCGGCTACTCCGCCATGTTGAATTTTCTCAGACCCGGCTGGTTGGGGCTATTGCTGACCTCGCTGGTAGCGGCGTACATGTCGACGATTTCCACGCATCTCAATTGGGGCTCTTCGTACATCGTTAACGATTGGTATCAGCGCTTCGTTCGTCCCGAGGCCACTCAGAAAGAACTCGTCCGGGTAGGGCGCGTCTCAACGGTGGTGCTGATGGTATTGACCGCCGTGTTCGCGCTCCAGCTTCAGAACGCACTCCAACTATTCAATATTCTGCTATCGGTTGGGGCTGGCACCGGGTTGCTGTTGATCCTGCGCTGGTTCTGGTGGCGGATCAACGCCTACAGCGAAATCACGGCACTGATTGTGTCGTTTGTGGTTTCGGTATTCTTACAGGCGATCACGCCCAAGTATCTGCCGGGGCTGGAGGCCGCGATCGATAACATGAGCCAGAACATTTCCGGCGGTGATATGAAGTTCATTCTCATTGTCGCCATCACGACCGCATCCTGGCTCCTGGCAACCTTCCTAACCAAGCCATCGGATGATGAGCGGTTGCGCAGCTTCTGCGAGTTGGTCAATCCGGGTGGCCCCGGCTGGCGCAAGGTACTGGCCAAGGCGGAGGCCGCCGGCACGCCTGTCCGCTCACTGCACGACCCGGACAATGTGCCGTTCGGGATCCTCTGTATCGTCTTCGGCTGCATGACCGTCTACGGTTCGCTGTTTGCCACCGGATACTGGATCTACGGGCAGACGGGGCCGGCCATCATCGCGACCGTGGCAGCGGTCGGTGGCGCCGTCGCCCTGATCGCCTCCTGGAGCAGGATCATTGCGGATCGAACAGAGTCGAAACGGGGTTGAGGCTGCTGTCACCGCAGTAGGCTAGTCGAGGTGCAGCTTTCAGCCTCCTTCACGCTCAACGCGGTGGACGTGAGAAGGCTAACGTGCTTTGTCGATGCGTAGCTCCACCATCTAGACTACTTGAACTTGAACAGCGTCCCACCATTCGACACGGACAGTATCAGCTGCTGGCCGGTGACTGAAAGCGAGTAGTTTCCAGTCCCTGAGCAGACCAAGTTGAAGTCATCAGTTGCAACACCGTCCGCCAGGTCTGCGCCGGTCCAATCCATAAGCGTATAGGTACCCTCTGCAGTGGTACTTAGTGTTACATTCACAGTCACACCACCTGTACCCGCACCGGTAAACGTCCCACCCGTGATGCTGATCAGATCGTCATCAGATCCGGATGTGTCTACGGCAATATCCAGGACGGACCCGTTCTCTAGCGTCAGGCCATCCGAGAGCGTAAGCGTATCGCCACTGTTGTCACCCGGTGAGACATGTCCGGTACTGGCGACTGTCACGAGACCGGCGATCGTACCCGTTCCGCCCAGCGTTGCGGTGGCGTTCACGTTAACCGCACCCGATCCACACGCGTTGTTCACCAACAGCGTGCCGCCATCGACCGTCGTGCCACCACTGTAGGTGTTCGCGGCCGCCAATGCCATGGTGCCGGCGCCGTCCTTGACGACACTTCCGTTGTTACTAATCTGCGCGGAGATGAGGAGGTCGACCGAATCCGAGCCATCGGCGACGTTGAACGTCCGGGTTCCGAAATTGTCGCAGTTCAAGCCCCAAGTACTGCTTTGCGTGATCGTGTCCTGGCTGCCGCCGAGGGTGGTGAAGGTGTTGTCTGCTCTGAAGACGTTGTTCCCAGACCCTATATCAATATTTCCACCGCCATTGCCGTCAAAGACAAAGGTTTTATTTTGGAAGAAGTGGCTGTTCTGAATCTGCAATACCGATCCATTGTTGATACTGATTTGACCGCCGGCGTAATTAGCAAAAGAAGCATTGCCGTCCAGTACCAGCGTTCCGGCATCGACCGTGGTGGCGCCGGCGTAAGAGGTGGCTGCAACCAGTGTCTGAGTGCCCGAGCCAGTCTTGACGAGAGACAGCGTGCCGGCCGTGTCCTTGATGGTACCGCTGAAGCTCGCCGTCGCGTCATTGTCACCCAGCGTGAGTGTCGGTGTGCCGCTAATTCCGTCAATCGTGCCCGAGCCGGAAAGACCATTGATGGTTTCGCTGAATCCGCCCATATTCAGCGTGCCGCTATTCACCACATCGCCCGCGCTGGCTCCATTAGGAATCTGATTCGCACGCCCAAGGACCAAGGTGCCTTTCGTGCCTTCGATGATTGTCGTTCCTTGGTAATCGTTGTTATCAGCCGCGTTGTTCAGGGTGACGGTGATGCTGGAACCATAGGTGTTGTCCAACTTCAATCCGTTGTTTCCCGTGACCTTGCCCGTGAGATTGAAACTCCCCGTGCCGTTGCTGCTGAAGGTGGCATTCGTGAGGCTCGCGGACACTTCGCCGGAGAAAGTGATGCCGGTCACATCCGAGCGGATACCCGGCCGGTCGGTTCCCAGCGCGGTGTTGAAGATGATGTCGTTGGCCAGGGCTTGGTCGGCAGTGACGAATAGGATGCCGGCCTTATCCGTCACCGCTTCCCCGATCGTGATGGCGCCGGTACCGTAAGGCGTGCCGGTAATTCCCTGTTGGTACAACCGGGTACCACTCCCTGTACCGATCAGGGCGAGACCTCCGCTGAAAGTGCTCCCGGTATGGGTCAATCTGAAGAGATTGTTGTTGTTAGAAACCCGCAGGGCCACGTCCCCGGCGATCTCGTTCGCCAGAGCGCCGGTGGCGCTCCCGATGTCGAGGGTCTTGACTCCCGCCACACTGTTGCTGATAAGACCCGCGCTCGAGTTGACCTGTGTGAAGGCCGCATTGTAGCCGCTCAGATCAAAGGTTCCGCCGCTCACGGTCAGTTGGCCGCTGGTGGCGAAGGCGCTGTCGCTGCCTGCTTTCAGCGTGCCGACATTCACCGTCGTCAATCCCGTGTAGGTGTTGTTGGCGGCAAGCGTCAGCGTGCCGTCACCAGTCTTGGTCAGACCATTGGCACCGCCGATATTCACCACCTGACCGGACACGAGCAGATTTTTGCCGCTGGCCACGTCAACCGGCAGCGCCGCGCTGGCAGCCACGGCTCCAAGACTCGCTGAGATAGTGGAGTTGTCGGTGGCACTGATCGAACCATTAACGAACCAGTTGGCGACTGCTCCGCCGAGCGTTCCCGCGCCAGCGGTCAAGGCTCCGCCGTTGAGGCTTAGATTGAAAATGTTGTGTGCATTGAAGGTCGTTTGATCGGCTGAGAGCGTACCGCCGGCGTTGATCGTGATCAGGCCTGCGGTTTTGTTGTGGACATTGTTATGTTGGTTGCCCACAAAACTGACCGTGGCGCTGGTAATCGTCAGGTCGGTATTCTCCGGCAGGATCTTGGCCGGGTTGCCCTTGCCAGTATCGTCCAGCACGAGCGTCCCGCCGCTGACCGTCGTGCCGCCTGTGTAGGTGTTTACGTCAGAAAGCGTCAGTGTGCCCTCGCCGGTCTTCGTGAGTCCTCTCGCCGAGGCGTCTTCACTGATCGCGCCGGAGACCGTCAGGTTGTGGTTGGTGTTCAGATCAATGCTCCGGTCGGCACCGGTAAGCTCCAGGTCCAACGAGATCTCGTCGGCGATGGTGCCGCCCACCGCGGCGTAGTTGCTGATATCGCCAGCCAGGTTGATGCTGTAGCCGCCTAGCGTGAAACTCTCGCCTGCCGTCGAGTTGAGAAACTCGATGCCGTTGAACGCGGTGCCGGCCGTATAGTCGTTATTCGGGTTCGTACGGGTGGTGCCGGAGAATTTGAGCACGTCGTTGGCGCTCGGTTTGGTGTCGCCATCCCAGTTGGCGAGCGTCTGCATGTTGTTATCCGCCCCGCCACCATCCCAGACCTTGAGACCGGTGTCCTGACATGAAATTCCGTAGAGGTGCCAGGAATAGGTGTAGATATGCTGCGTCGCGGTGATGACAAGATCCTCACCGGATACCGCCGTGAAGCGGTAATTGATGTAATACGCATCGTTGCCGGCCGACAATCCGGGGGGTGCCTGCGTCGCGTCATCCTCACTGATCTGCCCCGTCGAATCCGAAATGGGTCCGGAACCGTCGGGATCGAAGACGATGGTCGCAAGGCGGTTGGCGTCCGCGCCCCACTGCCGGGTGTAGATACGTGCATCGTAGACCCGCCCTGCCGTCAGGCCACTCAGTGTCCAGGTTGTCGTTCCCCCGGCGGAATTCTGAGAGTTGAAAAACATGTCCGTCATCAGGTTTGCCAAGTCTCCCGTGACGTTGTGCCCGGCGTTACCGCCGTTGTGGAGTTCGGCACCGCTACTGATGGTACGACTAAAATTAAGCGTGCCATCCTCGTTCGTCCTGTACGCGTTGAATGCCACGCTGTTGATCGTTGCACCCACCGTTCCATTCCCAAAATCAAGCTTGTGGGTGTAGGTGTTGTCTGTGCTGATACCGCAGTCAGCATCGCCGGTAATTTTCGTATACGTGATCGGAGGGGCGATCTGGCACGAAATGCCGTAGAGGTGCCAGGAAGTGCCGGCAACATCCTGTGTCGCGGTGATGACAAGATCCTCACCGGAGACAGCCGTAAATCGGTAATTGATGTAATATGCATCATTAAATGCATCCAATCCCGGAGCAATCTGCGTAGCATCGTCCTCGCTGATCTGCCAAGTCGAATCCGAGATGGGGCCAGCACCATCTGGGTCGAAGACAAGAGTCACATTCCGAGTGCCTGCTGACGCACTCCAGGCCCGCGTGTAGATGCGTGCGTCGTACGTGACGCCTGGCGTCAGACCGCTTAGCGTCCATGTCGTGGTTCCCCCGGCATCGCAACTTCCATTGTAATACATATCCGCCATTAGGGATACGAGGTTACCGGTGACATTGTGGTTAGCACGATTTCCGATGTGGTCTGCGGTGCCGCTGCTGACCGCGCGGCTGAAACCCAAGGTGCCGTTGGCGAAGGCATTGTACGCGTCGAACGCCACGTCATTGATGGTCGCACCTGCATCTGCCCCAAAGTCAAGCTTATGGGTGTAGGTGTTGTTCGTGCTGATCCCACTGTCCGCGTCACCTGTTATCGGAACATAAGTGAAGGGGGCAGCAAACGAAATATTGATCTCAAACGCGTAGGTTCTGCCGTACCCGTTGAGGAAACCGGTGACCGCTTGTCCTGCACCAGTGGGCGCCGTGAAGCTGTTGTCGTGGTCTGTCGTACTGCTCCCCGATCCTGAGTTGTTGGCGTCCAGGGCGATAATTGCGCCTCCCCCTGAGGCCGTGAAGTAGCCAGCGTATACATCAGTCGCCGAAGCCAGCGTGAAGCTGCCGCTCTCGGGCACTGTTTGAACGCCATCGGCTATCGGGTTGAACGCCGCACCGACCCACAGCGTCGTATAGCTCGACGGCGCGCCCGAAAGAAGCATGGGCGTGATGGTGCCGCCCTGTGTGTGATCAATCACGTTGAGCCGAAAATCACCAATATTGTAAGTACCGGCAGGCAGGCTGACAGAAGTCCGGTCGACATTGAGGCGATCCTGGCCGGCGGTGTCCTGATCACCCGCGTCCGTGATACCCGAACCGGGGCCAATCTGGGCCGCATAGCCCGAGCTGGCCACCATCAATAGAGCTGCAATCGCCATTATCTTCAAACTTGATATCTTCTTCATCATGTTCTCCTTCGGACATTCTGCCTATAAGGATTCTTTTTACACCAACTGTCACATGCTATCATTAAAGCTTCTGCCTGCACATGGATAGAATGACTTTTTGTTTACATTTCATGACTGACTAGATCAGAGGGCATGACGTATCCGTGGGCTGGGCGCAGATACGCCGAAAAAAGTGTCTGGCAGAGAATCATTTGCTTCAGAATCGGCAGGTGAATCAGCTTAACAGCCATGCTGCAACCTCCCTGATCACCTGACGATGAATACCGTACCCGGAGGAGGGACCACCTCATTGCTGATCCCGTATAGATGCCAGGAGGCCCCTTCTGCGTGCTGGGTGACCGTAATCACAAGATCTTCACCGGCTACAGCCCTAAATGCATAGCTGATATAGTAGGCACTAGCATCTGTGGACATTCCGACTGAGGTGGCTTCATCTTCACTGATCACACCTGTCGAGTCCGAGATAGGGCCGGCGCCATCTGGATCAAAGACCATGGTCGCAATTCGACCGCTGGTGACACCCCACTGTCGCACGTAGATGCGGGTGTCGTAGAGGATTCCCGCCTCAAGTCCACTCAGGGTCCACGTCGTTGTGCCTCCGGCCGCACTGGTCTGGTTAATGTACATATCCTTCATTAGGTCGAAAAGGTTGCCGGTGATATTGGGGGGATTATTGCCACCAGCGGAATAAGCGAGAGGATTTCCGCTAGAAACCGCATAGCTGAAGTTCAAGGAACCGTTAGCTGCATCGTTGTATGCACTGAACTGGACGTCATTGATCAACGCCCCCGGAGTGAGGTTTCCAAAATCCAGCGTGTGGGTGTACTCCTTGCCTGAGCTGATATCGCAGTCAGTATCGTTGCTTATAGGTACGACCGTAATGGCCGCTGCTGGCGTTGAGAAGGGCAGTAACGAACTCCCTGTGACGGCATAGCAATCAACGCCTGAAGCATTTGTGAACGCACCCCCATCAATCTCTACATAATAGTCGGTCTCAATGGTGAGCAGGGCGGTGGTTGGATAGACGGTCGCCTCGGCACCGTCGATAGTGACGGAAGCGGTTTCCACATCAATGGCCTCCACTAGGCTGTCATCACTGAGACGCCTGATCGTGATATCACCGCTGCCTTCAAAGATATCTTCGTCAAAGGGTATCAGCAGCTTGGCGTCGTCCAGGATCCCTACAGGAGAGTCAAGAAGGTCCACGCTTGTTGGCGCCGGCCCCGCCTGCTCACAGGTAAGTCCGTAGAGATGCCAGGATGCATCAGATCCCGTGGCGTTTGCTGCGGTGAATACGATGCCCGTGCCCGTGGCGCTGAACCGGTAGTTGATGTAGTATGAGTCATCCTGATGGGACATCCCGACGCTCGTGGCATTGTCTTCGTTGATCTCTCCAGTACCGGCAGCCGCGCCACCGACATCGAACACCAAGGTGTTGGGCCGGGAGCCACCACTCCCATAGGCATGCGTATAGATGCGCAGGTCGTAGGTGATACCAGAGGTTAAGCCGCTGAGGGTGTAGGTCTGCAGGCCTGATCCGTCTTGATTGGGACTACCATTAAAGAGAAAGCCCTGCATCAGGTCGGCGAGAGCACCCGTGGTCGAAACCACGCCGCTGCCGTCGTGGCTATTGACGGTACCGTTGGCGACGGCACGGGTGAAGCCTGCCCCGCTGCCCGACATACTGGTAAACACCACGCCGTTGACGGCGGCAGCCGTGCCGCTAGCCTGAAAGTCGATCGCGTGGGTATAAGTCCTGGAATTCGTGATGCCGCAGTCCGCATCGTTGCTGATAGGCGTATAGGAGATCGCCGCGAGTCCAACCACTGCTAGCGATACCCCATCGATAATCGTGGTCCGGTCACCTGTCAGCGGATTGGTTGTGCGGAATGTCAGCGTGTAGGACGACTTCTCAGCAAGAAAAGAGCTGGTTTCACGCAGAACCCAAGTCGTACTGCTGAC
>JABGOW010000288.1 GCA_018645275.1 Verrucomicrobiota bacterium | reverse complement strand
AGAGGATGGACAAGTATTTTCTGAAGGCGCGCCTTCAGAAAAACTGTCATCCTGATCGTTCGGCTCTGAAAATGAAATGCAATGGATTGGGTCAACGGCAGTCGAAACCGACTTCCGATGTCGCCAGCGGAAACGGCAAAGAGAACCCCAGATGGGGACTGACGGAACGCGGAGATCACATGCAGGAGTGATCCCCGCTTGCAACACTGAACCTGCTCAAGAAAACCCTTGGGAAGCCGAACAACAAAATGCACACTATCGTGTGCCGCGCAAGCGCGACACACGAAGTGTGATTTTCACGTTAGACCATTCAAAGAAGAAGACAGCCTCTCCTCCTGTTTCGGCCGACATATCTCCGCGTGAGTACGTCAGACGAAGTGGTCAATCTGGCGCAATATTGCATTGACTCTAATCCTGAGTGGCGTATATTGGCACTATGAAATACGAAGACACACATCCATGGATACAGTTTTCGCTCAATGTCGATGTCAATGATTTCAGACTGTGGCTGAAGCTTGGCGAGATAACATCAAAGTGCGAACACTTGTCAGGCGTGCCGCTACGCCCTGAGTTTGCCCAGAGGCTCAACCAAGTGTTCCTAGCCAAGGGCGTTCTTGCAACCACAGCTATTGAAGGTAACACCCTCAGCGAAGAGCAGGTCCAAGAATTTCTCGAAGGGAACTTGAAGCTTCCCCCTTCGCAAGAGTATCTCAAACAGGAAATCGAAAACATAATCACAGTATGCAACTCGGAGGTGCAGGCACAGATCAATAGTACCGAGGAGAAGGTCCAGCTATGTAGAGGCCTGATCGAATCCTATAACAAGCGAATTCTGCACGAACTGGAACTCGAGGAGGATGTGGTTCCCGGCGAGTTAAGACGTCACTCCGTGGTAGTTGGAAATGTGTACAGAGGGGCTCCTGCAGAGGATTGTGATTATCTGCTTGAGCGACTATGCGAATGGCTCAACGGGCCCGACTTTATGGCTCCCGAAGACGAATTGAGAGTACCGTTTGTCCTTATCAAGGCAATTGTTGCCCATATATATCTAGCGTGGATTCACCCCTTCGGTGACGGAAATGGCCGAACGGCCCGGTTGGTGGAATTTCATCTCCTGTTCTCAAGCGGACTTCCGCTTCCTGCGGCCCACCTACTTAGCGACCATTACAATAAGACCAGAACTAAGTACTATCGCGAACTGGATCGCGCGAGCAGAACAGGCGGAGATTTGATGCCGTTCATCAGATATGCCGTTCAGGGATTCTTGGATGGGCTACGAGAGCAAATTGGAGGTGTACGAGAGCATCAGATGGCCGTAGCTTGGGAGAATTATGTCCACGATACATTCAGAGAAAAGAAGACATCTCCCACCCAAAAACGCCGACGCGATCTTGTGCTGGAGCTATCATATCACGACTGGGTCAATGTTTCCGACATTGAAGAGCTCTCTGGAAAGATTGCAAAGCTGTATGTCGCAGCTGGAGAAAGAATGCTCCAGCGCGATCTAAATGCCCTGTCGAAGATGCGCCTTATTGAGCGAAAGCACGGCAAGGTAAAAGCACGCAAATCCGTAATTCAAGCGTTCCTTCCGGCGAGAGTTCGCAACGGCATGAATGACCAGAAGACCAAGGCATAGAGACTCTTGGTCTAACAAGAGCATGCAGAGCTACAAAATGGGCCGCGCGAACGCGTCCCATTTTGAGCCTGATGCACGGCGTTGGGACAGGAACAATGAAAACGGGAAAAGGATATCTGACGTTCCTGTGGGTCCTGATCATCGGAATTCCGTTGTTCCACTACGGAGTTCTCAGAAGACCCTTTGCATGGTCTGATCTCCGGCCATTCGCTGCCCGACTCATTGCCATCACCATCATCATCGCTGTCGCCTTTCTCTGGACAACGTTCGCAAAGAAGGGCAGACCTGAAACGACTGAAAAGGACGAGGAGTCCCAACACCATCCTGGAGCCTAGCTCATTTCGCGAAGACGCGAACTGAGCAGGCTCAGGAATACGTTCGGAGCATTCATGACATGAAGTCATTCTTGGCCATACTAGTTGTGACCATTGCAGACATTGCGGCTGCCGTCATCGGCTTCTGCGTTCTTCTTCAGGGGGTTCTGCTCTCCATGGGGATGTTTTATCCCGAGGTGATGGGCACTATGCCGTGGCACATATCCATTCTCTACCTGATGTCCGCATTCATCTTCTTTGTGCCTGATGCTCTATTTCGATTCATGTGCAGAACCCTATCGCCGAGAGTTGAGCTTGTCCTGTCGTCCTGTCGCGCTGTTGCCGCAGCTGTCATTATTATCTTCCTGTTCATTTCAATTGGTGTCGTCATGAAACCCCATTGGGCCTACCTTCTGGCTCTGTCCCGGCCTCTTTCCGCCTTTGCGTTGGCCCTGAAACTAGAAACACTTTACACGCAAGCAAACTCCGAACAACCGGATCGAGAAGCGACTTCGGAACCCGCGCCGAAAGGCGCGGCTCCCGAAGCGTCTCATCCGTAGCGTTGGCTCTGAAATGAAATGAACGATGATCCTTACATGGCGATTAGAGAGCTCATTCATGAATGGGGGCTTCTCACGTCTCTGGTCACGGCGTTGCTTGCGGTTGTGGCTCATTGGAAGCTGGCATCATTCCCCTTGGCGATGCTGCTCTCTGTTTCTGGGGGAACCATCGCGGCAACTCTCTTTCTTCTTCACAGAGCAGGGATTCCATCCCCCCCGAGCGCAATAGGGTTTCTTCTTATCACAATCATGATGAGTTTCATGGTTGCACTTGCCATCGGCATTCCTGTGAAATGGCATCAACTCAAGAAAGACGAATGAGCCAACACCAAATTCCAGCGTACGCGGAATACCGCGCCGCTGAATTCAACGTTCGGTGTAAGAAGATGAATATATTCAGATCACTCAAGTTGCAGTTCCGGCCTCCCAAGATCGACGATCCCGACTTCGGTCAACTCACGTTCATGTACATTTCCAACCATCCTGAGCGTTCCTATTGGGAGGCCGAATGGAACTTCCCACCAACGGGAAGTCCGGCGGCAATCGCGCTTGATGGAGACGAGTCGGGGCCAGGGCCCGACACTCGGGAATGGCACCTCGCGCTTCCTTCTCGATTCGACGAGATCATTCAGCTTGCCAAGCCCGAGCTCGCCAAGGTGCTGAAGTCCTGGTTGGACCTAGAACTCCCCGAGGACATCTTCACTGTCGTGAAGCTGTCCGGATTCGACCTCGAAGATCCACGTGCAGAGCCCGTGACGTGGGGCGTTTCTTTCGAAACCATCGGAGACCGATGGATCAGCGTCACGATCCCGTTCGTCGGGAGCGTGGCCAAGGAACCAGTCGTTGACACATGAGAGCACCGAACATCATGCTGGAGGGTATTCCGTAAAGCCGCGAGCGGCTCCACGGAACCCCTCAGCACAGCGTTCTGCACAAGAAAGGAAACAAGATGAGAGCCTTAATCCTAATGCTGATGGCTGCATCCCTCGCGGGATGCGCAACAGTTGGTTCGCAAAGCGCAGTTGACGTGGTCCAGATTGATGCCAAAGGCATATCGCATCTCAACGGAAGACAGGTTCCTGTTGCATCATTGTCTGACTCCTTCACACATGACGCTGTGGTAATCGAGGCGGATCGCGCAACACCGCACGCGAATGTCGTTGCTGTGCTGGAGGAAGCCAGAGAAGCCGGAATAGCAAACGTATCATTCAAGACTCAGAGCGAAATCAAGTAGATTGCAGAACCAGTTGCTCCACCGTACCCAGTAAGGCCGCGCGATGCGCGGCTTCCAGCGCCGGTCAGGTCAGCGTTCGCTGAGAAGACATGAAGAAACGAATCAAGAGCACCAGCATTGTCGTTGTTGCAGTTGCCATCCTATTGGCCATCGTAAATCAACTGCTCTGCTCTCAATCGTATGCGTACGCATGCTGGCGTGTCACCCATCCATTTGGGCCCAATGTCCATGCGTTCGGCAAGGTCGTGAGCAAGACAGAACCGATGCACATTCCGGTCCTTGTCGACAAGTTCGACACGCCTGACGGATGGTGGGTTGAGAACATGTTCAACGCATGGTTTCCGGAGGCACAGCCTCCTGAAACCAACAAACAGGTTTACTGGAACCAATGGTGGAAGGATCATCATCTGGAGCATGAGTCGTCACTCATCCTCCATCATGATCCACAGTTCTGAAGAAGGGGATCAGCGAACGCTTCGCCTGCAACATATTTGCTGAAAGCTGCGCTTTCAGCAAAATGCTGAGGCGAAGCGTTCGACGAAGACAGAAGAAAGGAAACAGAGGATGAGATCATCTATGTGTGCGATTACGAAAGGTGCAATATCGACCTTCATCTGGGTGTTCGTGGTAGCACTAGCCCCACAGACACTGCGAACCTGCGAAGCATCGCCCTATGCTGACGCAATCAACGACAGTCTGATTCTTCCGGGAGATGCGGGGAACTCGCACCCCAATCCTGCAGAGGCTCTTGGTGCCCCCAACAGTGACGAAGCACACAAGAACTACGTTTCGTTGGGGGGGCCGGGAGCCTGGGTTATCCTGGATATGGGCGAAGACTCCCCCGTTATCGACGGACCGGGTGCCGACATCGAGGTCCGCGAGATGGGGGACGCTTTCGGTGGGGTAAGTGAAAGCTACGTGTTGTCGGTTTCCGACTCACCACTCACGAACTCCTTCGTCCAGGTTGGGACGGGGACAGCAGTGACACTGTTTGACATCAGTCCCTCAGGAGTCGCGACCGCTCGCTACGTACGGATTGTTGACTTGGCTGCCGAAACGCTTGACTCACAGTCCCCCGGTTCAGACATAGACTCGGTTACCTCTTTGCACAGTGCCGACGCTCCGCTCGGTCCGGCCAATCTGACTGCGTCTTTCACTGGTCAGGGCATTATGCTCTCGTGGGCTCCCGATCCCAGCGATGAAACCTACCACATCCGGCGAAGCCTGACAGAGAGCACTTTCCCCAGCTCGCCGCACACGACGCTGCTGCCGCCAGAGCATGGTTTTCATGATACAGAGCCACTCGATGTCGGAGATCTCTGGTATTCCGTTGTGTCGGTCACAGGTGAAACGGAAAGCGTCCAAGCGATAGCTGGCCTTCCGGGTTACACTCTCGTCATCGACACACAGAGCGTCTACCACGTTGGGGATGGCACCATCCCAGAGTGGGAGGTGCCTGAGCCCGCTACAAGCGTTGCCTTCACCGTCTTCCTCCCCACCTGCCCAGAGGGACCTCTCGGCAAACTGACCATGGAAGTGTTTGATGTCGACAACTCGGGCAATGCAGTGCTGGCCAATGGGGCCTCGCTCGGCCCCGTTCCTGAGCATGGACCTTCAACATGGGCCACTCAGTCGCAGTCTTTTGCGGTAGGACCACTCAAGGCTGGTACGAATACCCTAACTATTGTCGCGCGCGATTCAGGCGGCGACAATACCGGGAATCTCGACGACTTCATGATCCGCAACATTCGGCTGAGCCTGTACGGCGACACCAATTCTGTGCCGCTACCTTGGGAGGTAGGTTACAGTCCGACACTTACCCCGCCGACATGGCAGACAATCTCGGAGCCGATCCGCTGGTCTGGTGCGGCCACCAATAGCAGCGGATTCTTCCGTCTTCAACTTCCATGAGATGATAGACGCGGGAGACTGGATTGTCGAACAAGACGCCTCCAGCATACCCCGAATGGCGCGCGGACGCGCCATCCGGGTCTGCTGAGGCGCGACGTTGTGTGAAGGAATATGAAAAGAGACATCACAGTCCCTCTCAGCATTGTGGCCATCTTCGTCGGGCTACCCATCATGATGTGGTTTTCCGCCTCACACCCGTACTACGATGGCGGCTTTGGGCCGCCATGGATGTGGCCCATCTTCGTTCTGTTTCTCTGCGGAGCTCTCCGAACCGCGGCGCTCTGGTTGCAATCCCTCTTTCATGCTGTTCAATCACAGAGCTTTCGCTCTGTGATCGGCCTGATTGCACTCGGGCCATTCGGAGCATGGATCTACTACTTCAGGAACAGGGCATTCACAAGAAACGAGATCACACAACCACAACCTGGACGCTATCGCTGAAAGCTGCGCTTTCAGCGAAACGTCAGGTTCACGTTCGGAAAGAAAAGAATGATTGGGAAACTAGCCCAAGCATGGCAGGCTGACCGGGAGCATCACAAACCGAATTGAACGGCCGACGGGAAAATGATGGAGAGAGAACCACGCAACGCTCCTCCCCTGGGCCAAAGCAACAGACAGACCACAACCAATTTCCGAACCAGACAGTCGAGCGTACTGCTTCGCAGCCGCTCACTGTGATCGTTCGACAGAAAGGTGAAGATGTGACGGACAAACCCAAGAAGATCTGGTTCGAAGCGAAGGAGTACGGGTACGGCGCAGGACTTCCGGCATCGTGGGAAGGGTGGGTTGTGTTCATTGGTTTCTTCATCTTAATAACCGCAGGGTTCTTCCTTCCTCCGATCGAGATGAGAATGGAACTCTATCTTCCTTTCGTGTTTGTCCTCACCGTGGTGTTCGTTGCCATCGCCGTGCGGAAGTCGCCAGAGTTTCGATGGCGATGGGGATACGACGATCTGGAACAAATGAGCAATAGGCAGGCCGCTGCGAAGCGCAGAAAAGAAAAGAAAGATAAGTCGAACCAAAAAGTGGACAATATTTCCAAAGGCTCGAATACAAGCCTTTGAAAAAATGTCACTTCAACGTTGGGGCGGTAAGTACAGAGTGAGGAAAACCAGACACCATGCACATTACATTGAAAACCTTAGTGATCTGTACACTTATTCTCTTGAGCACATCCGCTGGGCGATCGCAAGAAATTAAGATGCAGCATGTGAAGACATCCATCGACTGGGAACAATTTCTAGGCAGGCACGACCTGAAGTGGTCAAAGATGGCCACCCAATGGGATCAGGCTCCATTTCTTGGGAACGGTATGATGGGAACCATGGTACGGCAGACCGGCAAACAGACCGTGCGCTGGGACGTTGGTCGCGGCGACGTACAGAACCATCGGCGTGGTTCGGATATCTGGGGTATCAGCCGTTTGCCAATCGGCCATTTTGAGCTGCACACCGTCGGCGAGATCAAGGGCGGCGACATGCACCTGGATCTCTGGAATGCCGAGGCTAGCGGGACGATCAGAACGGAAAAAGGAACCATCAAATGGCGTTCCTTCGTCCACGCGGATCTCATGGTCATCGTTACCGAGATTGAGCCATCGGAAGGCGAGCGGGAATGCCGTTGGCAATGGAACCCGGAAAAGGCGATCTGCCCGCGACTGCGTCATAAGAAGTTTCCAAATTACCGCCACAATCCGCCGTTCACACAGGGGAAAGACGGCGAGGTGCAGATCACGGTTCAGCCGCTGGCCGAGGGCGGCGAGACCGTTACCGCCTGGCAAACGATGGAGGCAGATGGCAAGACTCGGCTCATGGTCAGCGTCGCGCATTCACATCCTGAGAAGACCGCGCAGAAGGAAGCTGTTGACGTGATCAAGCGTGTGCACGGCATATCCTTGGATGCGCTGACCAAGAGCCACCGCGAATGGTGGCATGCCTACTATCCGATCAGCTTCGTCTCGTTGCCGGACACCTGGTGGGAATCCTTTTACTGGATTCAGATGTATAAGCTGGCGTCGGGGACCCGCGCCGACCGGATGCTCCTGGACCTGCAGGGGCCCTGGCCGCAACCGACGCCCTGGCCGGCCTGTTGGTGGAACTTGAACATCCAACTTACATACTGGCCAAGCTATGACTCGGGTCGGCTGGATATCGGCGATTCCCTCTGCCGTACGCTGTACGACAATGTCGACAACCTGATCGAAAACGTACCGGAGAAATATCGCGGCGACGCTGCCGGTGTCGGCCGGGTAACCGGTCAACATTGCGTCAGCAGTACGGTGCGCGTTCCGGGTTCTGAAACAGCGGAATTCGGCAATCTCGTCTGGGCTTGCCACAACTGCTGGCTGCACTACCGGCATACCATGGATGACGAGCGGCTGCGGAAGCATCTATTCCCGCTGCTCAAGCGGTCGGTGAACTTCTATCTGCATTTCCTGAAGGAAGAGGAGGACGGTAAGCTGCATCTGCCGAAGACCTATTCACCCGAATACAACTTCGCTCAGGGGCCGGACTGCAACTATGACCTTGCCCTCCTTCGCTGGGGCTGTGCGGCGCTGATCCAGGCGTGTGAACGGCTTAAAATCGACGACTCGCTGCTACCCAAATGGAAGGAGGTCCTTGAGAAACTGACAGATTACCCGAAAGACAAGAACGGTTACATGATTGCCCGTGGCGTGCCGTTCGCGAAAGGGCACCGACATTTTTCGCACCTGCTCATGAACTACCCGTTGTATCAGGTGAATGTCGATCAACCGGGCGCCAAAGCACTGGCGGTCAAATCCGTGCGCCACTGGCAGAGCCGCGGCGCGCGACAGGGGTATTCGTTGACCGGCGCGTCTTCGGTCTCTTCCGCTTATGGCCTGGGGAATGACGCGCTGAGATATCTGAACGGACTCAAACGATACCTGCGGCCCAACACCATGTATAAGGAGTCCGGACCGGTAATCGAAACGCCGTTGTCCGGTGCCCAGAGCATACACGATATGCTCCTTCAGAGCTGGGGCGGAACGATTCGCGCTTTCCCTGCTGTAGCCGATGCCTGGAGTGACTTGGCGTTTCATGATCTGCGCACTGAAGGCGCATTCCTGGTCAGTGCCAAACGGAAAGACGGCAAGACGCTGTTTGTTCGAATCAAAAGTCTTAAAGGCGAGCCTTGCATCATCATGCCGGCGCTGGACGGAAAGATCCAGGTCAGTGGCAATCGGAAGTTTGAGCTGAAAGAAATAAAACAGGGGCGT
Source organism: Verrucomicrobiota bacterium (assembly GCA_018645275.1). Classification (GTDB taxonomy): domain Bacteria; phylum Verrucomicrobiota; class Kiritimatiellia; order UBA8416; family UBA8416; genus JABGOW01. The sequence goes on along the minus strand of JABGOW010000288.1, from coordinate 1,590 downwards.
TACTCGTTGGATCTGAAGCAGGGAGAGGAAGCGATCCTGTGGAGCGGCGATCAGATGCCGGATCTCACGATTTCACCGCTTCCCGCTGAGCCGGGGAAGAGCAACTCCTTCGGGCTCAGGTAGGCATGCGCAACAAGCCCCAACAATCAAATCCAGCATATTGGCACTAACGCGCCAAATCCTGATTTGTAACGTTCCGTGCGACTTCGTCGCACGGAATGCGGCGCTGACTTCGTCAAGCTGCCTGTTCCGGCGCCTTGCGCCGGAACAAGCCGCTCGACCGGGCAGCCCAACAATCGCAAACTACGTTTGCGCTCGCCGGGCTGTCCGGTCAGCGCCGCATTGGGCATGAGAGATTATGAAGATAGCGGAGCATAGGTTCCTGAGGTTTATTCTGCCGTCCAAGGCCTTCGCGGCCGTCGAAGCCGACACCCGAAAGTGGCAGACGGAATGCCCGAAGTGCCAGCTCGTACGCGATGCGTGGGAAGCTGGATGTGTATTATACAAAGCTGGGTGCAATAATCCTGCAACAGGCATAAACAGCAAGTCTCTAGCCTTGTGTCCTGCTTGCGGAGAGAAATCTATGCATGTGATCAGGCTGAAGCCAGAACACAATGCGTGGGAAAAGAAGCAGGAGATTGCCCAACAACAAGATTGACCCGTATTTCAAATGGCCGCGGACGGCCATTTGAAAACGGTCATCTTCACGTTCGCTCCAAGAAATATTATACTCCAAACACTTGACACAGGTTAACGTGCGCGTTAACGTTTTAACATGATAAGAGAAGTCATATTCTACGAGACCGACGCTGGCCACAGCCCAGTTGAGGAGTTCCTTGATACGCTCTCAACCAAGCAGGCGTTGAAGACCGCCTGGGTGATCAATCTCGTGGAAGATATGGGCGTCGTGCCTGCTCAGTACTTCCAGAAGATGCGCAGTACAGACGATCTCTGGGAGATTCGAGTTAAGGTGGCGGGAAACATATTCAGGTTTCTTGGTTTCTTTGACGGTCAGAAACTGGTGGTGCTATCGCACGCATTCCAGAAGAAGACACAGAAGACACCTCGGCAAGCCATTCGGCTCGCCGAGGAACGCAAGCGAGACTACTTCAGGAGGAATAAGAAATGAGCGACCTACAGAAATACATTAAGAAGCGCAAATCGCGAGATCCGGAGTTCGCCAAGGGCTACGACTCGGGGTACGAGCAGTTCAAGATCGGCGTGATGCTCAAACAGGCAAGACTTGAAGCTGGCGTGACCCAAGAAGAGCTTGCGTCCCGCCTGCATACGAAGAAGACGGCAATCTCTCGGATCGAAAACCATGCCGCGGACATCAAGCTCTCAACCCTTGAGAACTTTGCTGAAGCCATCGGCAAACGTCTCACGTTGAAGATAGCCTGAGCGAACAACACCATCGACACGTATCGGTGAAACCGCGCCTATGGCGCGCTTCCCCCGAATGGCCATGGTCAACGTTGTGCCCAAGAGATACGACTTGCAGGTGTATCCCATTCGTGCTACATTCAGAGTGAAACATGGAGGTGATACTATGAGCAAGACTGCAATGGTGCGTGCAAGACTCGAACCTGA
>JABGOW010000007.1 GCA_018645275.1 Verrucomicrobiota bacterium | reverse complement strand
GTGCCCGAGAACATCCGCTTCCTTGTTCAGAACTACCCGCGAGTTTCCGCGGTGTTGACGGGTTCGAGGCGGCTCAAGCGGTTGAGAGAGGAGTATTGGTCTGCACTGTTTGGGCTCGGTACAAGGATACCTCTCACATCGCTCGATGCGGAGGCCGCGCGAGACCTGGTCATACGACCGGTGCGTAGCCTGCTGACCTACTCTGATGAAGCGGTTGAGCGTGTCATCCACCTTACAGCAAGGCAACCGTTCCTTGTTCAGTGCCTATGCAGTAAGGTATACGATTCTGCGGCGCAACTGGGCCGCCGGTCGGTCACGAGAGAGTTTGTCGACGAGGCGAGCCGTGGTCTCGTGGAAGACAATGAGCACTTCGCATTCCTTTGGGACTTTCTGGCCAGGGAGAGTCGAAGGTTGCTTCTGGCGTTATGCCATCGTGAAGCAGAAGGCCCTGATCCCCTCACTATCGGGCTTATGGAGGAACTACTGTCGGGATTTGGGCTGGAGATTGAGGAGAAGACACTAATCGACGACCTGGAATTCCTGATCGAGCTAGAGCTGCTTGAACGCGCTGAGAGGGCAGGCGGGAAGTCATACCTGCCCGCGTTGCCGCTGATGGGGTACTGGATACGTCGACATCAGGACTTCACTGTACTTGTAAAGAGAGCCGCGATGGGATTGGGGGGGTAGCATGGCAAAGCAGTTGTTCCCGATACTGGGTACAGACGTTCCGAGCATGCTTGGGCGCGGTCACGAGAGAGACCGCGCACTGCAGGTATTGTGCAGGGAAAGGCCCGGTCACCTATCTATCGTTGGACCGGCACTATCGGGCAAGACCGTCCTCATGCGTCACCTGGCGGATCACTTCGGCGCAGGCGACGAGCCCTTCACGGCTGTTGTCCTATGGGACATACGACACCAGACCCCGGAGTCCGATGAGGATTTTTTTGCTCAACTGTGTGATCGGATGGCTGAAGCCTTCGGGGCTGTTGACCGGCAAGCATACGAGGAACACATCGACCTCCTCAGTCAGCATGACCCCAATGACTTGAGGGAGGTCATGCAGGATGTTGCGGGTGATGTATGCATTCTTGTGTTGCTCGACGGATTTGATCGAGCGGTGTCCAGCGGCCGACTGACGCGTAACCTTTGGGACGGGTTGAGAGAGCTGGCTTCCCTGCCTTCAGTGCGGTTCGTGACGTCCACTCGGAATACACTTCGGGAGCTAATCCGGACGGCCGAGTCGGCTGCCAGTGACTTCTGGAACATCTTTGACCCCAATCCGATCAGGCTTGGGCCGTTCAGCGAAGCGGACCAGGCGCTGATCGCCGAGAGCGCGGGGATGCGTCTGGGGACTGGCGCACTCAGTGAGCTGGCAAATTGGAGTGGCGGGTTTCCCCCGCTCTTCCTCGGCATCCTCAATGAGGCGATTACGAGCGAAGTTGCGGAGATTGACAACGAAGCGGTGAACCGTCTGGCCGAAGGAAGCATGGAGGCATTGGATGGCGTGCTGAACGAGATCTGGGACGACTGCCCAGAAGGTGCCCGTGGCCTTCTCGTTACACTGATCGGTGAGGGACCGAAGCGAGACACGGGAAGACTGGAGAGGCGTCTTCTGATCGAGAGGGGACTTGCACAAGAACGGAGCGGGGAGGTGCGTGCCAGTTGCAGGCTGATGTGTCTGCACAGAGAGAACCTAGAGCAGGATGTGGGCAGTCTCCGCAGGCTTTTCGGTGTCCCGGCAGACTATGAAGCAAATGCCCGGAGTA
>JABGOW010000008.1 GCA_018645275.1 Verrucomicrobiota bacterium | reverse complement strand
ATGCGGGCCAGACTCCCCGGATCATCAACGGTGATCACCGTTCCGGAATCAAACGCCACGCCACCCGTAAACTGGAAGTACAGCACATCCGAGATGCTCACCGTCCCGGCGACGCTACCGTCGAACTTAAACCACTGCGGGTTGTCCGTGGTGACCGCCCCATCGATGGTGATCTTGCCTCCGGAGCTGCTCAGTGTCAGCCCACCGCTCGCGCCGCTCCAATGTATGTTGCCCACCGAGATGTCTTCAGTGGCCGTGATCGTCATCGAGCCGCCATAGAACGCCGCATCATTGCCGTTGGTCCAGATCGTATAGGAGGCTGAGCCGTCGTTGACCGGTCGCCAAAACGTGCTCGAGGTATCCCAGTTTCGGGACCCCGTGGCCGTAATCGGCTTGTCGGAGCCGTCTCCCATGTGCTGCGTTGCTGCCAACGCGGTATGCGCAGCGCACAGGCTCAGTGATACGACAGCTAGCCAATGGATATACTTCGTTCTCATTTTGGGCTCCTTTATCACTTTCTCGTATTCCCTGATTCCCAGTCCCCAATATTCTGCATTCCCCACCCTCAGACAGCACTACCGCACGAAGAACACCATGCCTCTCGGAACGAACTCCATGGTCAGGCTCAGATCGTCAGCCATCGCGCTGCCTTCAGCACCAGCCGACTGACTGACCAAGTAGAACCGCGTCCGCACCTTCGTGGTCGCTGCAGGGGCCCAGTTTATCTCTAGGGGCTCTATCGTGAAGAAATCTACGGTGGGCGGGTAGGCACCAAAACTCCAGCTGTGCAACTGCTGATCGAGAACCGCATCAGATGCGTCCAGGCACTGCACCGCGACGCTGACCGTTCCGCTGGTTGACTGGAAACTGGCTTCCACTTTCATATTTCCGTTCAGGGCATAGTTGAAGCCGGAGGCCGCTGCAACATCCTGGTAGACACCGCCATCCCTGTCTTCGACCCAGCCCTGCATCCAGAGACCGTTAGTTCCCTCCGTCCTCGCGAAAGGAGCCGTGAAAGAAATCATATTCTCATCGCCAAATGCAGTCCAGCCGACAGGAGTCCCACCCGTATCCTCCTCGAACCCGCCATTCAACAGCCCGAACGTCGACTCAGTCAGAACGAATGAATCTGCCATGGGGGAGCTGTCGCTTGTTGCCTCGATCAAGTCATCCGTGATCCAGTGCAACTTGGTTCGCACCGTCACCGTTCCAAGCGGAGCCATGGCCTGCAAAGTGGCCATAGACTCATATGCGCCATCTGTGCTCCCATTCACGGAGTCCCACCGATTGGATACGCGAGATAGCTCAGCGTCGGAACCATTTAAGAATAGTAACGACACCTCAAGCACACTACCGCTATTGACGAAGTTGGTAGGAACTTTGATTGCAGCATCAAGTGCGTAGATACTCCCTTCAGATGCGCTGGCATCCTGATAGATGCCACCGTCCTTATTTGCATTCCACGCCTTCATCCAAACGCCATAGGTCCCTTCGTCGACCACAAACCCCAGGCTGGATACTTCCTGCGGAACTTCACCAAACTCCGTCCAATCGGAGAACGACCCAGATTCAAAACCACCGTTGGTCAGCAGAGTTGCAGAGACACTACCAGACACGCCAATACAGAGCCATGCGATCAGTATCCATACAGCTTGCTTCATGTCTTTTACCTTTCTTTCGATTAAGGACCCTACAGAGGCGGCTACACGCCCCTTCTTAGCCCGAGTTTCGCAGGCATGGCATGAGACCGGCCTGAAATAGGTCGATATTCG
>JABGOW010000249.1 GCA_018645275.1 Verrucomicrobiota bacterium | reverse complement strand
CGCAACAACTTTGAAAACTGGACGCGAAAAGGATATCTGATCCGTTTGCGTCGAGGTATGTATGCATTTCCAGAATACATCTCCGAACCAGGAATGGCGGCACATTTTGCAGGAAAGATCTACGCCCCATCTTACGTCAGCCTGCATTCGGCATTGTCATTCTACGGGCTGATTCCTGAATCCGTTCTTCAAATCACAAGCGTCACATCGCTGAAGACGGCGTCCTTCAAGAACCCCTTTGGCGAGTACTCATACAAGAGCGTTCGGAAGGACCTGATGTTCGGCTATACTCCTCTGCCTCTAATGGGGGGCCGAACAACATGCTACGCCACCCGCGAGAAAGCGTTATTGGACCTGCTCTACTTGTATCCATTCTACAAGACGGAGCACGATTTGGCTGATCTACGTCTCGACGAGGATATTCTCCATGATGACTTTGATCTCACAGAGTGGGAGTCATCGGGGGCACGTTTCAAGTGCAAGGCACTTGAGAAGCGCATGCAACTACTGGAAAAGGTCTACGATCTATGATCTCCATAGAGCAGATAAAGAACTTCTACCCACCCACCATAAGAGGGAACGCGGCATTCCTGAAGTACATGCTGAAGGAGTATCTTCAGTTGCTTGTCCTCGACTACCTCTCCACAACACAGCATGTTCGAAAGATGACCTTCATAGGAGGCACGAATCTGCGGTTGACCAAGGGCATCGACCGGTTTTCCGAGGATCTGGATTTCGACTGCAAAGCCCTCTCCGAGGAGGAATTTCGGAACATGTCCGATGATGTGCTTCTGTTCTTGCAGCGTAGCGGATTGGAGGTCGAGATCAGAGACAGGGCCAACAGCCGACTGACAGCTTTTCGACGAAGCCTGTACTTCCCCGAACTGCTCTTCAAGCTGGACCTATCCGGGCACAGAGAAGAACGTCTACTCCTCAAGCTCGAGGCGCAGGACCAAGGGGTGCCCTACGAGCCCAGCATGGTGCTCATCAAGGGGTGTGGATTTGTTTTCTCTTTTCCTGTCCCACCGGATGCTGTGCTCTGTGCAATGAAGATTTCCGCCATGCTCGCCCGAGGTAAGGGTAGAGACTACTACGACACCATGTTTCTCCTCTCCCAGACAGAGCCGGACTATTCCTTCCTGGCCGCTCGCTGCAACATCCAGAGCTTGCCGGAACTCAAGGAAGCCGTAGCGACGTCGCTTCAATCTGTTGACCTCGCCCACAAGCAGAGAGATTTCGAGCATCTGCTATTCAATCGCCAGAATAGTGCCCGTATTCAGCAGTTCCCCGAATTCATTCGGTCACTGTAAAGGCAGGAATTATCTTCATATAACCCTTTACTGTCTAAAGCCATCGTATCGATCCATCGCCGTACGCTCATACTTTCGTTTCAGCTGCCAGAGGGGACGTTCCAACTGAAGCTCCCACTGGAAGAGCTTCTTGTAGAGTTCCCGGACTTTGTCCGGCTGCGCTGCCGCCAGGTTCGTCACCTCGGAGGGATCCTTCGACAGGTCGTAGAGTTCAGCCGGACGGTCCGGCAAACGGATCAGCTTCCAGTCTCCATCCCGAACCGCAGCGCGGGTTTCCTTTTTCCAGTACAGCGTTTGATGCGGTCGATCGGTCCGTACACCTTTCAGGTAAGGCAGCAGGCTTACGCCGTCAATCCCATGGAGTGCGGCAGGATCCCCTCCCGCAGCGTCCACAAAGGTCGGCAGAAGATCCAGCAGGGAAATCGGACGCGCGTAGGTGCTGCCCGCCTTCAGCATCCCCGACCACTTGATCAGAAACGGCACCCGGATTCCGCCTTCCAGATGCGTCGCCTTCACCCCGCTGAGCGGCGCATTAATTGACGCGTTATTCACATCGCCGCCGTTGTCGTTGGTGAACACGACCAGCGTATTGTCAGCCAGCCCGAGCGATTCGAGTTTGGCGAGCACCTTGCCGCACGCGCGATCCATGGCGAGCATCATCGCGGCTTGCTTCTGACGCGGTTTATTAAGTTTTGAAAACGGCTTCAAATCCTCGTTACGAACCTCCATTGGCGTATGCACCGCATTAAACGACAAATAGACAAAGAAGGGCTCTTCCCTGTTTCGCTCCATGAAGGCACAGGCTTCATCGCCCAGAGCATCGGTCAAGTAGCCCTCGTGCTCCTTGTATCCTTCGAAGTCGCGCTCCATCCAGTTGAGCGGATCCACTCTCTGACCCGGTTTGTAGGCGAAGTAGCGCCTGGATCCGCCCCGGAAGCCATAGAATTCGTCGAATCCACGCTTGAGCGGATGAAAGCGGTCGGCCCCGCCCAGGTGCCATTTGCCCAGGACCATGCAGCGGTAGTTCTGCGCCTGCAGATAGTTTGCGATGGTCTTCTGATTCAAGGGCAGGCCCATATCCTCCCCCCTGAATCCGGCATCGGACATCGCGCTCGGCACATTATTCTCTTCGAAGCCAAACCGCTGCTGATAGATCCCGGTCATCAGCCCCGCGCGACTCGGGCCGCACACGGCCGCACTCACATAGGCCTGAGAGCAAAGAACGCCCTCCTTTGCCAGCTTATCCAGATGGGGCGTCCGACACTCCGAACTTCCATGAAAACCAAAGTCGGCATAGCCCGCATCATCCGCGAAGAACAGCACGATGTTGGGGGGCCTGGCCTGCAGCGAACCGGCCACCAGGCCGGCGGTCAGTAAGAGGGCGAATAGTGTTTTCTTCATGATGTGTCTTCTTCTAATTTGTGGCGCTTCCGGGTTTTCCGGGTGCTATTTCATTGGCCTATATGCAATCAGGCACTTCAAAGCCCGTTTAAGTCTGTCGATTAAGCGTATCCAAGTAAGTGTGGCGGTTCTCGGATACACTTAAACCACCCGCTTCCTCGATCTCTACTTGCTGCCGGTCACAGTGCCCCTCTGTGAACGATGTAGTAGCATTCAACGTCTAGCACCTAGCTCTCTTTCCCGGCAACATCCTTCAGCTCCCCAATCACAATCGCGTTGTGATCTGCCAGTGCGCTGTGGATTTCACGCAACGGCACGTCTGATGGGGTTGTATCCCTCATAACGGCCAGTGCTGCGGTTGCCCCTGCAGCCTGTCCCATCGCCATGCAGGAGGCCTGAACCCGTGCCGCCGAGTTCGCCAGGCGATCACTCGACAGGCAGCGCCCGGCCACCATCATGTTTTTTGACCGTTTGGGGATGAGCGCACCACGCGGGATCGTCGGGAAGGTGCCCGGCTTCAGCTTCTCTGGTCTCACCCCGTGTGCATCGTGCAGATCAATGGGGTAAAAGGAGTAGCACACCGCATCGTCAAAGGTGCGGCCGCTTGTATAGTCGTCAACGGTAACAACCGTTTCGCCCTTTATCCGGTATGTTTCCCGAACTGCCGTTTCGGTCATCATGGTACTGATCGACGTCTTCTCTCCGCCCGGAAGACTCCTGTAGAACGCGAGTAAGCGCATAATACATGCCCGCCCATCAAGGTTTGCCTGCGTTTGCGTTGCCGCCGAAGAGGAGTCGGCGCCAAAGATATGGTTGGTGTTGCCACTCCCGCTACTAATTGGGCTGATCGCGTTACCCGACCAGGTATCCCCCTTCTTCAGCTTCCCGGCTCTGAGCCACTCGTCGTACTTTGCCTGGATCTGTTTCGCATTCTTCTTAATGGCACTGGAGCTAAACCCCTTGAATCTCGTGACCATGGTCCCCGGTTGGCGCGTCTCCCCTCTCATGCGCTCAAACCCAGCCATGCCGACAAGCGTCGCGCCTCCGGTACAATCAATAATCTGACGGCAGCGCACCTGGTAATTGACCCCCTGCCCCGCAATCTCCACTTGCCATCCCTTCGCGGTCTCCACGATTGCATTCGGGTATTGGTAATAGGCCAGGGACACCCCTGCCTCCACACAGGCTTGCTCCGCGAGCAAGGCGTACAACGGGGCATTCACGCGAACCTGGTGCGCCGGGTGGGAGCGGGGCACGACGGAAAAATCGGGCAACCTTCCGCCCTCCATCGCGACCGTTTTGGTTACCAGTTCCCAGCCAATACCGGCAATGAGTTGCTTGCCCCAAGCGTGGAACAGCCCGGGGAAATTGACTCCACCGGTCGTCGTCGTTCCGCCCAACTGGGAGTTTCGCTCCACCAACAGGGTTTTTGCCCCCATCCGACCGGCCTGAATCGCAGCAACAACACCAGCCGTGCCACCGCCGACCACCAGCACATCCACATTGCAGTCAACACCCGTTGAAGCCGTTGGTTTTCCTGAGGGTTCGCTCACGTTGGAAGCCTTTGCGGTTGAGGCAACGGCCAATCCGGCCGTACCCACCATTGTTGCCTGCATGAAGTTCCTTCTGTCCATCTTGCTCATAACTGTATCCTTAGAGGTCATTTCTCACTAGCATCCCATAAGCCATGGTCTTCTGCCACAAGCACTCGTGTTTAGTAGTGTTGTCGTCATTCTGCACCCGAACCGCATTCGATACTTCTCGTTGAGCCCCGGAATAGCTGAGCGGGATTCGGGTCAACTGGCGTACCCGATCATTTTGCGGAGCTCCTTGATGTGATCTTTCCCGATGGTACGCGGACTTACGTTGTATTGTATGCACAGCGAGGCCGCGTACCCCGTTGCGACCCCCATCTGGGCACAGGTATTCATCACTCTCGGACCACCGAGGCCGACATGGGAACAGCTGAAGCAACGGCCGGCCATCATCAGGTTCGAGATATCCTTCGAATACAGAGAGCGGAACGGCAAGTAATACAAACCGTGGGTCTCTAAGAAGAGCGCCTTGGAAAGGTAATCATACGGACTCCCGGTCTCTTTCTTCTGATAATGACAATCGATCTCCCGCTTCTCCTCAACCACGGTATCCGGGAAATAGGTCCTGTCCACGACATCCTTCATGGTGTAGACATGATCGCCCATGATGCGACGCGATTCACGCCGTCCTCCGATATACGCCACCCACTTCAACGCCACATTCTTGTTCTTCGGCAAGTTCTTGGCATTGGCAAAGTTCCCATAAATGGCACGGAACAGGTGATCGCGAATCTCTTCGGCATCCTCTACCTGATGCCGGTTGTTGTCCGAATACTCCCAGAACCACTCCCCCTTGATACTTGTACCGTCTTTAGCGACGGGGCTCGCCCAAGGCACTTCAGGGAACGTTGACGGCGTTTCTGTTTTCCTGGAGTTCCACAACACGCTGGTCCCCATGACCCGCTTATCCGCGACTTTCGGGCTCCACAACTCCCCGTGCTCTTCCCACGCTTCCCAAAACTCCGACGCGGCTTCCCGTCCGTAACGGAACGCGGCTCCGGACCAGAAGCCCAGCCACCCATCGCCGGTGCAGTCAATGAACTGAGCGGCCTTAAAGCGGCGGATCAAACCGGTGCCCGAATCCCTGGCGTCGACACTGACAATCGTGTTTCCGATCTTCTCCAAACCGATCGCGAGATGGTTGGCAAACAGGTGGACCTCACTTGCTTCCATGTTCATGTCGCGCTTCTTCTGATCCGCGATGGCACGGGCATCGCCATTGGGCCAGTGTTTGGTATCTATCTTTTTGATGAGGCTCTTGCTCTTGCCGTGAATGCCAAGCGTGTGAACACGTATTTCGGAACTTGCATTGCCGCCGAGTACGGGACGGTCCTGGATCAAGGCAACTTTCACCCCCATCTCCGCCGCAGCCAAGGCCGCCGCACAGCCACTCATTCCGCCTCCAACAACAACCAAATCATAGCGGCTCGTCTCGACGGTAAGCTTACTGCGCCCCGAAAGCTGATCCTTCCAACCCATGACCTCTGCAGGCGTCTGCGGAAGTTTCGGATTGGGCTCTTTCGAGAAATAGACCGCGTCTATTCGTCCCTCAAAACCTGTGAGATCCTTCAAGGCCACCTGATGCGCGCCGGCTGGCAACTGAATCTTGCCTCCCCGTTGCCAGGCCCATCCCTCTTCGGTACCAAAAGTCGGAGCAAGTGTTTCGCCATCAATAGCCAGCTTGAATTGCCCCGGTGCATCCCAGTCACCCGGGCACCAGTCTCTGGTCCGCACAAAGATATGCCAGTCGCCTGACTCAGGTATGGTCACATCGGTTGTTGCATCGGCCACGGGTTGCCCCATGCCGTGTGCCAGAAGATAGCACCCACCCATCTGCTGATAGAACTGCGTGTCCAGTTTCCAGCCGCCTCGGTTCTTGAATGTGCATGCTTCAAGGAGCACTCCGTTTGATGACAATGACGCGCTTGCTGACACATAATCTGGCGCAATCGCGCTGACAACCGAGGCGCCGCCAATAACCCGGATGAACTCTCTTCTTTTCATGCAGATCCGCCTTCTTTCTACCACATGTTGATCCAAGGTGAACAATAGCGCGCGAATATCATTGTATCAAGACGACCCTTATTGGAAGCCTGATTTCAGGTCACCATACAAACGAAAATGAGCTTATCGTGTATCACACAGATCCTAGGCTGACTGGATGAAGAGAAAGTTCGAATGTTTCAGGAAAGGCATCTGCTGAAGTTGCGCTGATCAGAGCACGCCAGATCAGCAGAGCCGCAAGATAGAAGCGATTGCTCATCTTCTCACCTTTCGTGAGGTTATCTTCTCGATGGTATTGCCCCTTGTGATCCGTGCTGCACTTGCCGAGCCACGCTGCCCGGCTTCTTGTACAGCTGCTGTACTTCGTCCGAACTCAAGGTCCGATTGTAGAACTGCAAGTCATACAGCGTACCATCAAACTGGTTCACCATATTCGCTGCGCGGTCGGCGCACGGGTCGTCGTAATTTCCCAAGCGGATATTCTCAGCCATGCGTATGGACGATTCCAGACCCTCAACTGAACCTTTGCGCTGTCCGTCGATATAGAATGCGGCGGTTCCTTTGAGCACATTCCACGTTGCCGTCACCAGGTGCCACTTGCCGACGGCCAAGGGCGCGGCAACCTTCTTCTTGTTCTCGCCTTTGCCCATGGCAAAGACCATTTGCTTACGGTCAGGAAAATTCATCAGCATCCCGGGCGTCGGAGCAAACAGCAGATAACTTCCGCCGTTCAATGCATCCGCCTTCACCCAGACACTGAGCGAACCGGATGAGGACAGCGCAGTTTCGGCTCCACCCGGCAGGAAAAGCCCAGACTTCTTCGTTCCGTAGCTTTGGCCCAAGCGGATAGATTTTTCAGGCGCACCTTCCACACAGTTGACCGGAACATCGTCCGAATAAACCGGCGCTTCGGTGTAGGTTTGATCCGTCGAAACAATGGCAGAGCTTGCGCCGGCGACATCGTCAGCGTTCCTATTGAAGATGTAGCGGTGAGTCAACGGATCTCTCTCTTTATCTGGATTGTAGAAAACATGGAATTCAGCCAACTGCGGGCCGGCGATGGCCTCATAAATAAAGAGCCGTATCTTCTGCGCGGTGAAGGGTTCAAAAAGTTCGTCGAAGTGATGCCCGATCGTCCCGTTTTTCTCGTAGAAGGTGACCCACTCGCCATCCTCTTCATATTGCAGCGCGAACCGGCGCGTGCGTTTATGCGCGTCGCGAATCGCGATGCGATTGATCAGCGTCGGTTCTTCAAGGTCGACTCCAAAGGTCACATCTTTGACCGCCATCGTATCCGTGCGCCACAGGGTGTCGACATCATCATCCAGCGCGAACTGCGGTCCGTGGTGTTTCGGATTGTTAAAGATGATGGAGGAGGCGCTTGCCGGCTTATTCAGTGCCAGCGAACCGCTGTTATACGGAACCTTGATCGGCTCCATGGTCGCGGCATCGCCATCGATTTTCAGCTCGATAATCGTGTCGAGCGGGTCGAGGTTGTCCTTCATCGAAACAAACACGCCCTCGGCGCTCTGCTTCACCTCTGCTTCCCCACCCGTCAGTACTCTGTGGCTGAGAATCTTAAATGGCAGCGGCGGAAAGGTGACCTCCGCCTCTTCGCCCCAATCCATCATATGGATATAGATCGTGTCGCCGCGATAGGTGGTTGCCCCATACACGCCCGGCATGTACGGCCCGCCCTGGGTATCAAAAACACTGACGCCGTATTTTTTGCTCCAATCGCCCACTTCACGCAGGCGATTTTCGTGCATCGGATCAAAAAGCCCATTGGCCATGGGGCCGAGGTTCAGCAAAAAATTGCCGTTGCCACCCGCGCAACGAACTAGGGTCTCCACCAGCACCTTTTTCGATTTTGGAGGATTGTTTGGACGATAGCCCCACTGATCGTTGATCGTCATGCAGGTTTCCCACGGACGCTCTTTCTGGAAACGGCCGACCAGCTGCTCCGGTGTATCAAAATCACCTCGAATCGCCGCACGGTTATTCAGCAGAATCCCCGGCTGCAGCCCGCGCAGCATCTTCGTCATTTCTTTGCTCTTGATCAATTCGGCCTCGCCGTGGAACCCAAACGCATCCCACCAGATCACATCCACCGGTGCATACTTCGTCACCAGCTCTTCCATCTGGTCAAAATAGTATTCGAGGTATCGGTCGTGGTTTTCCGTGCGAAAATCCGGGTGATACCAATCGGTCGGTGAATAATAGATGCCGACCCGGATTCCGGCTTCGTGACACGCGTCGGTCAGCTCCTTCAGGATATCACGACCGTACGGGGTGCTCATGATGTCGTAATCCGTATACGCGCTGTCGAACATGCAGAATCCATCGTGATGCTTCGCCGTGAACACAATGTATTTCTGCCCCACGTCCTGCATCATCTTCACCCACGCCCGCGGGTTGAACTCGGTCGGGTTAAAGGTCTTGTAGAGCGCGTCGTACTCCTCCATCGGGATAAAGCCGTGGTCGGGAACCTTGATCTTGCCCCAGCGGCGCCCACCCTTGCGCGACCAGCTCAAATCGTTGCCTCGCTGCGAAATTGGCCCCCAGTGCACAAATAGGCCGAAACGTGCATCCTTCAGCCACTGCGCCTGTTCCGGCGTGGCATACAACCAAGACTCATCGCCTGCGCGCCGCTCCAACTTGACATCCCCTGCAACACTTACAATCGCCTGCCCCTGCTCAGCAACCGCCGCTGTGGCCAGGCCCACCGCCAGGCATGCAATCATCCATCGTTTTGCGTTCATCAACTCTTTCTCCTCATCTCGCGCTCCCTGTCTTCACAATCGCAGAACCGTCCTCTTGTCGGTACATCCTGAAGTACTCGATTTCGCCTTTAAAAGGCAGCGGTGATATTTCTTCCGGGTCAATTTTGCCTGTCGGGTCACAGCCTATGGTTACTCCCCCATTTCCTGCATGAAACGATCCCGTCGGCCACATCAAGAACTCGTCGCCAACCAATTCGCCGTTCACCCATAAACGGAGCCGGTTCTCGTAGTTCCTGATTTGTCCGACGATATGCACCCACTTTCCCGCATACGACCTCTCTTGCTCATCCACAAAAACAAGTCGATCACCATTATTCATCGTCATGATCCCCGGCTTCCCGTTCTCGACATAAAGCATAAACCCTCGATGCTCGTCTCCTTGCGCCGCAATCACGCCACCCTGTTCCGGCTTGACCAATGCTTCCACAAAGACGCTGCCGACCCCTGGGTCTAAGTCTCTCTTCCAAGGAATCGACAGTTTCGTGTTCTCATCAAATCTGAGAGCCATCCCGCGTTTGCCTTCAACAAACGTTCCTCCGGTGAGCGTTGCCCTGTTATCTAGCTGCGAGGCGTCCTGTACCTTGCGACCATCGTCCTTGTTAAAACGCAAATCGCAAATCAGCCCGCTTGAACCCTCCCATTTCGGCTCTGGACGTGGGCGCAGAACCTTGTCGGCATAGCCATATTGCTTTTTGAGCTTTGCCATTTCGTCCTGCATCTTCTTCACGATCGGAGCATGCTCGGGCGAGTTCGCCAAATTCCTCATTTCGTACGGATCCCTTTTCAGATCGTACAGCTCCTCCTGACCCAAATCAGGATAAGAGGAATAGACATAATCCTCGTTTCGTACCGCTGTGATGCGCGGAAGGTTCGGCATTAAATCGCGCCAATAGGTGAACAGAAACTCTTTCCGCCAATCAGTTCTCTTAGATCTGTCAAACAGTGGCAACATCGATTTGCCTTGCATAATCGACGGAGTTTCAGCGCTCGCCAGGTCCAGAATGGTTGGTGCAATATCAATGTTCAACACCATTTGATCCAGGGTTGAACTCGGCGGAACCACTTTCGGCATGCGCATCACCAGCGGAATTCGCATCCCTTCATTGTAGCCCACGCGCTTATCGCCCCGTTGATGCTCACCTAGAAAATAGCCATTATCAGAGCAGAAGATGATGCAGGTGTTCTCCAGAATCCCCTTTTCTTCCAGCAACGAATAGATGTCGCCAATCCCTTCATCGACGGCGGAAATCAAACGCATATAGTTTTTCGTCTTCGGATTCACCCCCACCTTCGGATTCATTCTTCGCGTGGGCAGTTTTGCTTTGGGTTCCCGCGGATTGTTGTACCGCAACCGGAACATTTTCTTTGTCGGCATCCTTATGCGTTGCCAGTCCGGCTTTCCTGCCAGATCGTCGTGAAAACTCGGCACATCCGGTATATCCGCATCCGCATATTGATTCTTGTGACGTTCAGGGGGCTCAAACGGACCGTGCACGGCTTTGTGCGAGAGATAGACGAAGAATGGCTCATCCG
>JABGOW010000009.1 GCA_018645275.1 Verrucomicrobiota bacterium | reverse complement strand
TTTTCATTCGGTATTCCCTCCTGGTCATTGTGAAAGGACAGGGATTCCCTTTCGGGTGTGGTAGGACGATAGCTGGCCGGGGGCGCAGATGCCAGTGTGAAACGGTCGGATTCGGCCGCTTCCCCGCTCCCCGACGGGGAGCTACATGTCAGCCCAGCGATCATCGCTGGGACAGAATCGCATCACCCCCGCCGGCAGCACGCTGCAGGCGTGCAACATGGGGACCGTGGGTGCTGCCGAAGAGACCCGATCGGGAGTGTAGCTCGCCCTCAGCGAGCGGGAGGGGAAACACGTGTGCTCCCAGCGATGCTCGCTGGGCTGACATATGGCTCGCCCTCAGCGAGCAGGAGCAGGAAAGGGGGAATCCAGATTGCGCCGCCCAGCGCATTCTGCATAGCTCCCTCCCGGGTGCTGCCACTACGGGGACATCCCGGGGGGGTTGGGCTCCGCGCGGCAGCCCCCATGGACACGCCAGGCCCGTGAGTCACGGATGCTATCGAACTCCATATACCACTCACCCACCGCACGGTCTCGGCAATTGCGCCTGCCGCGTACCCATTTGCCACCCACGAAGAGCGGCTGTACCTTCGTCCTCGGGGCCAGGGGACGCCTCCCTGCCCGAATGGTACCGGAGATTAGTGGGTCACTTCTTAGAGCAATGGATATGAAACTCACAGTTCCAGTAGCGTTGATCGTTGGTAGCATTCTCCTGAGTGGGTGTTGCAGTATTGTGGCTCCCAAGACTACCGCTCGTGTGGTCGCTGCACCGCACACGAGACCAATCATCAGAGCCCTTGCCAAATACCACAAGGACGAACAGGAATACCCTGACTCTCTCCAGTTCTTGCTGCCCGACTACCTGAGCGGAGATCTGGAAAAACGCACGCGGCGTGTATCCGAACATGGCCAACGCTGGGCGATTGACTACAAGAGGATAGACCCACAGACCTATGAACTATCATTCAATCATGCGTTTCATGATGTCTATTACCGAAATGGTGAAGTGACCAGAGCAAGCAGCAACCCATTCAGATAAGAGGCATAGCAAGCCGCTTTTGGATGCAATTTGAAAGGCCGTGATTTTCACGGCTATTCAGAGATTATCAAGCATGAAAGTACCAATTACTTGTGGGTATACAGGTATAAAGCAACGTTGTCATATTGAGTGGCGGAATGCCGGATCAAGACTTCAGGACGAGACGGGGTCAAAGAGATGAACATCAAGAACCTGAGGATGACCAATTGGTCGTTCAAGCTGTGCCAAGACAACCTCAGAGACATGGAAGCGCCGTGCATGGATCCGGTGTGGATCGGCGCGGTATCCGACGAAGCCATGCATGAAGAGGTCCTGATCTTGAAGAATGCCGGCTTCAACGCGTTGATCGTTGAGGGTCTGAGGCGGATTATGCTCTACGAGCATAACCATGTAAGCGCCGAGGTCCGCGCTGCCATCGCCCGCGCCGTTGGCATTGCCCACGCTGAGGGAATGAACGTCTTCTATCATTCCACCTGTTCCTTCGCCAATCCCTCGTCTGACATCTTCACCGAACATGAAAAGACGATGCTCTCCATTGACGGTGCGACGGGTACGCATGCGTTTGTCCAGAATTGGGGTGGATGGTATCTGTGGTGCATGAACAACCCTGATTTCCAGAATGAATACTATCGCCTGGCCAAATTGATGGTCGAAGAGACCCAAGTCGATGGCATGATGACCGACGAGGTCTATTTCCGCACCGGATGGCATGATTGCGTGTGCCCGCATTGTCTGAAGA
>JABGOW010000352.1 GCA_018645275.1 Verrucomicrobiota bacterium | reverse complement strand
CGCAATCTCATCGCGCACATGTCGGTAGACATCCAACGACAACCCAATGGGGTCCAGAACGTCAATACCATCTGCGTCTGGATCGAAAGACTTGAGCAATGCAACCTTCGGCTCAGCATCAGGATAGCGGTCGCACAGAACGTCTCGATGGCCCTCGGTCATTACCACAATGATTGAAGCATCGTCAACCAATTCGCGGCTCATCGGCTGACTGCTGTGCCCGCGCATATCCACGCCCACTTCGCGTGCAGCCTTGATGGCGAATCGACTTGCCGGAGCGCCGAATCCTGCCATAACGCCTCCGGAGCAGGTAGACCATCCCGGGTGCGACTCCAAGTGCCGGTGGAAGAGATACTCGGCCATGGAACTGCGACAGATATTCCCGGTACAGACAAAGACAACCAATTTCTTAGGCATGAACATCCCCCACGGTTCGAAGCACATCTCGCGTGATCGCACCTTCTCGCAACACTACAATATGACCTTCTGCATCAACCCGTGCAACCGTGCTGGAAACACCACCGCGCACATGGCCCCCATCCAAAATGAGCGCAGCCGACTCACCGAGGCATGCCGCTGCCTCCGCCGCGGTCAGCGCGGGAGCGTCTCCACTCGAATTCGCGCTCGTCGCAAGAAGGGCCCCACCGATTCGGGATGCGATAGCAACCGCAATGGCAGAGTCCGGCACTCGAAATCCTTCACTACGCCCGCCCGACTCCACAATCAACGTGAGCCCCCCAGGCCAAAAGGCATCGGCCAGTCGGTGCTCCATCTGGTTGAGCTCGAAACCCATGCGCGAAATAACATCAACACCACTCACCAGCAACTGAAGCGGTTTCCCTCGGTCTCGCTTCTTTGCCTTGTAGATCTGCTCAATGCTGCCCGGAACCCGTGGATCTGCAACCAGACCATAGACAGTCTCGGTAGGGATAACAACCAAATCGCCACGCACCAAGGCAGCCTCGGCCATAGAAACGGCCGCATCATCATTCCCCGTCAAGGACACCACTGGAGCCTTCATATCAGAATCGCCTCACCAAAACCCAAGAAATCACAACCCTACTTATCCTCTGGCCGCACGCCCTCATCGACCACTGCCGGTGCCACATCAAACTCACCTAGCGCCTTAAGGCCAAGCAGAATGTCCGCCGCTCGCCTGAGCACGAGATCTGTTCCTATCCGCTGCATCAGGGCGCGATCCTGGAGCGCCTTCTCCGTGAGCGGTCGACCGTTTGGCCCAAGCTTGACCGACATGTCAATCGGCGGGGTCGTCCCCCCCACTTCGACCGGCACATCAGGCAGCACACCATCACCATCATAGACACATGCCTCGCCCAGGCAGACTTCGCAAAAGGCCACAACGGCGGACCATTGATCCGAAATGGGGACCGGTCGTCGAATGGTTGCATCCCCTAGTGTGCGGCTACCCACCAGCATCACGCGCCCCTGCTTCTTCAGAGCCGCAGCCAGAATTTCAGCTGCATCACGCGTTTCGCAATCGGTCAGAACAATCAGAGGGATCTTGCAGAATGCAGAACCCCGGGATCGGTGTCGTTCCACGACATCCCCCTGGAGGTCCTTGATGTGATAGAGGTGTTGCTCATCTTCCACCACAAGACCAGCAATGGTATCTACGGCAGCAAGGGATTGCCCCCCCGCACCACGCAGATCCAGGATAATACCGTGCCCCTCATCGGCCTCCCATGTGGCAACCTGCTGGGCAATGTTGGATGCAATAGGCAAAGAGATCTCGGGAGCGCCAAGATAGCCAATCTTCTGATCCCACTGCTCAACCTTCAACGGCGGAACATTCGTTGGGGGCGTGTCAAACGCTCCAGCGGCAACAATCGAGGCTCGCGGATCAACAGCCTTCAGGGCCGCCTCAACAGCCGCCAGATCGGACGCGGAACGGTCGTATGTGACGCCCCGCACATCCAAGACGTCGTACAGCGCATCCAGCAGTCCGACCCCTGCACCACCTTCGTCTGCCAGGTCTTCATTTGCCGGACACGGAACACCGCGCCACAGGACCGCAGAGACCAAAATCCAGAATAGTGTCTGTTTGCTCATGGCCCCACGCAGCAGCGAGATCTCAGATCGCTCTGCCTTATCCTTTGAGTTCCTTCTGAACGCGCGCGTTGCCCTTGCGGACCTTTTCCTTCAGCTGCTCTTTGTACGCGGCGAACTTCTTGCGAAGCCCCGCACGCCCCACAGCCAGGATCTGCACCGCAAAGAGCGCAGCATTGATAGGCCCAGCACTGCCAAGGGTCACCGTGGCAACGGGAATTCCGGCAGGCATCTGAATCGTGGCCAGCAGCGAATCAATCCCGTTCAGGGCGCCGCCCTTGATGGGAATCCCGATCACGGGAAGAATCGTATGGGCCGCAAGCACGCCACCGAGATGGGCTGCGCCACCGGCTGCCGACAAGATAACCTTTAGCCCGCGCTTCTCTGCCGAGGCAGCGTACTTTGCCGCTTCATCTGGAGTACGATGGGCCGAGCAAACCCGGACTTCGTAGCCAATACCAAAGGACTCGAATATCTCTGTAGCCGATTTCACGATCGACCAATCCGAATCGCTTCCCATCACAATGCCAACTTCAACTTTGCCTTTTGCCATCTCTTCTACCTCCTTGAGTCTGAACTTAGAATAATCCCTCTAAAGCGCCCGAGCCGCAATATCGCTCCGATAGTGAGCCCCCTCAAAACGAATCTCTGGGACTGCCGTGTACGCCAGTTCAACCGCCGAGCGCAGATCACTTCCAACGGCAGTTACAGCAAGCACTCGCCCACCCGATGTGACCACCGACTCACCTTCGTGCGCCGTCCCGGCATGAAACACGGTCACGCCTGCCATGCCATCGGCAGCGGCCAGCCCCGTAATCGCTTTTCCTTTCTCGTAGCTGCCCGGGTAGCCACCAGATGCCATGACGATTGTCACGCAATGTTCATCGCGCCACTGGATCAGCGAATCGGAAAGGGTCCCATCCACACACGCCTCGAAAGCGGGGAGCAGATCACCAGCAATGCGGGGTAGAATCACCTGCGTTTCGGGGTCACCAAATCGGACATTGAATTCAAGCACCTTCGGCCCGGCCTCCGTCATCATCAAGCCAGCATAGAGAATGCCCTTGAAGGTGATGCCTCGCCGCTTCAGTTCAGCAAGCGTACGACCAAACACCTCTTCACGGATAAAGGGCCAAAGTTCGTCGGTCACGACAGGTGCCGGAGAGTAGGCCCCCATGCCGCCCGTGTTCGGACCTTCGTCATGGTCCAGGGCGCGCTTGTGATCCTGCGAAGATGCCAACATGACAACGTGCTCGCCGTCGATCATAGCCAGAATGGAAGCCTCCTCACCGATAAGGCACTCCTCCACGAGTACGCAGTCACCCGCCGCCCCGAAAGCGCCTGCGACCAGAGCTTCGTCTATGGCGGCCTCCGCCTGTTCTACCGAGGTGCAAACGGTCACACCCTTGCCTGCGGCCAATCCCTCGGCTTTCACGACAATAGGAGCCCCTTCAGAGCGGATATACGCCTTCGCCTCCGCCGCATCCGTGAATGACGCCGACTTGGCATTGGGAACCCCCGCGGCGTTCATGACATCCTTGGCGAAGATCTTGCTGCCCTCCATCTGGGCGGCCGCTTTGCTGGGCCCGAACACGCGTAGCCCTTCGGCCTCGAGCAAATCTGTAAGACCCTCACAGAGAGGAACTTCAGGACCCACAACCGTCAGATCCGGGCGATTTTCGCGCGCCCAGGCCATAAGGCCCGAAAGATCCTCAGCCCCAATATCAACATTCGTCGCGCAGCTTGATGAGCCGGCATTACCAGGCGCGCAGAAGACATCCGGTTTGCAGCTATCATTCGAGAGTTTCCAAGCCAGCGCGTGCTCGCGCCCTCCACCGCCAACCACAAGAACTTTCATGCTTTCCACTCCCCAAATGAGACGCCAATAAAGGAAAATGAGAGTCTACCCCATCCATCAATCGAGTCAATTCCCAAAAGCAAAGTAGCCCTTGAGTGGCTGGTAAAGAACTCGGGATTCCTCGACTTCGCCCGGAATGACCGCCTTGAAGTTGTCATATCCCCCAGAAAATGGGTTCTTCACGGAAGTGTGTAGTTGATGACCCTTTTCATCCGAACTGCGTGCGCATATACCCAATTGGCTTACCGACTAAGCCGTTGGACTAGGGGTAACCGACTAAGGGCAGGGACGAAGAGTGGAACGAAGTGTCCGAATATGCACCACTCTTAGTCGTCTTCTTAGACCCAACACTTTGTCGTATACACTCAGTCCAACTGCTTGATCGCCCGTCTGCCCTGTGGGGCATCGCGCAATCTTGGGCAGAGCATCCCAACCAGCCCCGGAATCTCTTATCACGACTAAGACGTTGGAAAGCCGAATGCGTGCCCACATACACGCAGGAATATGTAGCAAGTACACACTTCCGTGAAGAACCCAGGGAATTGTCATGCTGAGCTTGCCGAAGCATCTCTCCGACAGGCGGACTCAGGTGTGGTTTCGGCTTTACCCCCCACAACACCTACACGTATGCTGCTTGCGTTTCAAACAAGGGACCTGCACCGTCGAATTAGAACTGGACCGACATCATGAAGACCGTTTGTTGCCGCAACATGCCATACGTTGACGAGGCGTTCCGTACGCTCGGGGAGACTTCTGTACTTGAAGGCCGCTCGATCACCGCAGAAGACGTACACGATGCAGATCTGATGGCGATCCGCTCCACAACACCCGTCAATGCTGACCTGCTTGAGGGAAGCAGCGTTCGCTTCGTCGGCACGGCGACCATCGGAACCGACCATCTTGATATCGACTATCTCGAACGCAAGGGCATCCACTGGTGTTTCTCACCCGGCTGCAATGCCAACAGCGTTTCAGAGTATCTGACGGCGGCTCTGCTCTGTCTGGCAGATCGACACGGGTTCACGCTGCACGGCAAGACGCTCGGGGTCATTGGTGTCGGCAACGTCGGGAAGCGCGTTGTCGAGAAGGCAGAAACCCTCGGGCTCCGCGTGCTGCAAAACGATCCGCCGCGCGCGCGTGCCGAGGAACAAGCCAACGCATTTGTGGATCTCAACACCCTTTTGGCCGAGTCTGACATTGTCACGACGCATGTCCCGATCACACGGGACGGCCAGGACGCCACGTACCACATGGCCGATGCCGGATTCTTCAACCGGATGCGACCGGGCACCATATTCATCAATGCTGCCCGGGGACCCGTCGTAGCCACCGACGATCTGCTTTCCGCCATCAAAACCGGTCAATTGTCCCATGCAATCCTGGACACGTGGGAGGGAGAGCCCAACTTCCGGAAAGCGTTGCTCGACGCTGTCGACATCGGCACCCCCCATATTGCCGGCCACTCATTTGAGGGGAAGGTGATGGGAACCGTCATGGTCTACCGCGAAGCGTGCCGCGTACTGGGAGTTGATGCCACCTGGACCCCGGATGATCTGCTACCAGAGCCCGTTGTGCCCAAGATTATCGTGGATGCATCTACAAAGTGCGACGAGGCTGTGCTGTGGGAAATCGTGCGGCAAGTCTACAGCATTGAGGAGGATGATGCCCGCCTACGCACATCGACAGAGAATCGGACAGCCCATTTCGATTCGCTCCGTAAGAACTACCCCGTTCGACGCGAGTTCCGCTTCACAAAGGTCGTCCTCCAGAATGCTCCAAAGCCGCTCTGTAGCACACTGTCGAAGCTAGGCTTCAAGGTCATGGACTCAGCATAGCCCCAAGCACAGATGAAACAGAAGAGAACTCACTTTCGATTTCATAGCGTGCGGCAGCCTGTGCTGCGCATGAAACGGAATGTGCTGCGCACAGGGCTCAGCGTTCTAATCCTGCTGGGGGCGACACATGGCAGCTTGCAGGCAGCCGCGAGATCCAGCGCCACAGAAGTCTCTGAGATCGTCCGCGGGATTCATGAGAGCGGAAAGACAATCTATGATGCACTCGGTGAGCAGGAGACGACGCTCTGGATCCCGAACCTGTTGCTCGAAGAGATCCTGAACCAAGAGCTCCATGGCCTGTCGGTGGAAGGCATGCCGCTTCGGACGCGCTCGAAATTCGTAAAGAGCGCCATCTGTAAAGCACTGGGCTACCCGACGCCGAAAGCGTTCAAGAAGACCCAGCCCCGTTTCCCCGGCCAGAACTTTGATGTGTACATCCAGAAGTCTAACAATCTCCAGGTATGGAACGAAGCCCTGAGCGCTTCGCGCCGCTATGTCCTGATCCGCGTTGCTCCAGACGATCGCGTCCAAAAGGTTCGCGTTGTTGACGGGGCAACTCTAGCCAAACTCGATACGAGCGGAAAACTCACTCAGAAATACCAGGCTAGGCTCACAATGGGCTCACAATGCCTTGATCTCGCATCAACGGCAGACACGGCAAACGTTCGAGCCCTGCTGGGCACGGAAGTTCCGCCAAAGCAGTTTGTCGGCGCGCCTGTCGATCCCCCCGCTCCCGAAACGTTCATACCCATAGCGGAACTGGGGCAGAGACTATCGGTACTTCTTGGCACATCATTTTCGGATGCCGGAAGTGATCAGGAGCGCAATCGCGGAGCGGAGCTACACCGCCAGATGTGCTATGTTCTCGGGTATTCTCACTACGCCGATGACGGCGCCTGCCCAGACATTACGGCTCAGATCATCGAGGTTAAGCTCCAGCTATCGACCACGATTGACCTTGGCATTGCCGCCCCTGACAGCACGGAGCCACTAAATCTCCCGGCCATCCAAGGGAAGCATCTTCGCCACTGTGATGTGCGTTATGCGATATTCGCGGGCAACACAGACGGTGACACCGTCACACTCACAAACCTGATCCTTGTTACCGGCGAAGAGTTATTTGACCGGTTCAGGCGCTTTGAGGGTCGGGTGCTCAACAAGAAACTACAGATCTACCTGCCGAACGGTTTCTTCGATGGGGACGCCAAAAGCAGTAATGGCGAGTCGATCGAACTCGGTCTGTAGTTCCGAAGCGTCGCAGCCCTCGCCTATGCTAATCCTATATCAACACGGAAAACGAGCACACACACGCACCCGTGACCACATGCACGCTGAAGGCACCGGCTGACTCCTTCAGCATGCGTGCGCACTCGCCAACGGTCGCGCCTGTCGCCGTTGAACAGAGGAACCTACGGAGGCGCGACATCACAAGTCACTGCTGATCTCGCATCTGGGTCGGCAAATTGTCAGATTCAATGCGTTGAGTAACCTGTGAGAAGCCAGTTCCCCAGCATAATAACGGGACCCGAAGGTGGCTGGTGAGTAATGTCTACGCTGGAAATCAGGCAGTCTCAATGTTGAGCTGTTTGATTCCTTTTATGTCGATGGTCGTACTCATTCCGATCTTGCCTCAGATGGCAAACCATATGGGTGGTTCTGCATTATGTCATTGCAGATTTTCTCAGCGATAGAAGTCGAGCTCACTATGAGTGGCAATATACCAGTGGACGACAAGATCAAACAGTGGTTGGCTGGCGCAGCCTTGGGGCAAGACGTACAATCCGGTGACCACAGGATCGTTGCACCTCCTGCAAGTCTTTGGCGATATTGGCAAGGTCCCCACCGCACTTGCGCGTGTGCGCCATGCGAGCCTCTCTTACCTCATCAATGATTGGGTCATGCATCTTCCGTCTCCATTAGCTCCTCGGGCGAGCATATTTCCGGGCAAATATATCCAGCTGACTCAACAGACTGGCGGATCTCTGCCCGTTTGAAGGGGTTGTTTATGTGGCTGAAATTCAAACTCACAATGAACTCCATGCCGTTGACCGCTGCAATCGCAATATGCATGGCGTCTTCAGGAAATTCATCAGGAACCGCCTTGTCGGCAAGCAGGCGGGAAGCGAGCTCTGTGGTGTCATCATCTACATCGAGCACAGGGAACGGCTCTATTGCCGCAAGTCGGCGGGCAGCAGCATCGGAGTCTCCTGCTCGAGCTTCCTCAAATACCAAAGCCGAAATGTAGGTGTCGAACTCGGACAGCAACCGAGGCCAGAGCACGCGCGTCTCCTCTTGCCTCGCCGCAACCATAAGGTCACGTGTTGCTCGCCCAGTATAGTAGCTTACAACCGTCGTCTCTATATACACCTTACGTTTCATGAGGAAAGACTATCACTGCCCATGTGCGTGAAGCAAGCAGCCAACACGACAGCAGCCAACAAGTTCTGCAAACCACGACCATCGGCGAGGCCTGTAGTGCGTCTAACCCGTGGCGGAGCGAAGGGCAGGCGCAGCCGCTGTTCCTAAGCTACCCTCGCATCCTACGACACCGAACGCAGCGAAGACGAGTTGATCAAGCTCGGTCTGTAGTTCCGAAGCGTCGCAGCCCTCGCCCAGGCGCTCGTAGATCTCACGACTGCACGCTTTGAGTTCGATGTGCACATCCAATAGCAGTCACCGTTAACGACCGCGCCAGACAAGTCCATCCAGAAGGTAGGCTCTTTGCTGATGTCGCGGAAGACAAGCTTGGGCCCTTTCCACGCATCAGGATCTTGGGACACCCAAATCTCAAACCACTGCCGTCCGCAACGTCAAGGATGTGTTCTGCAGGGGCCGTTGGGCCCTGCCCCGCTGCACACCCGTAGATCGCCGAGAAAACGGCCCGCCCCGAGACGGTCTTTTCTGCACCTTTCTTTCGGAGCAGCAGGACAGCAGGGAGGACTGCAGCGTCAAATAGCTTCGTATCCCACTGATCCCGCACGTGCAGCACGTCATACCGCGTCAAGAGCGCTCTCCTGATCGAGGCACCAGCCTGCGTCGAAGGGAAGCGATTGCAGTCACATGCACCTTCATAGAATTGCGCTGAGTAACGCCAACGCTGCCCGCTTGTCTGGAATGCGACCGCGAACAGCGGAATCCAGATCTGTCATGGCAAAGGCGGGAACAGCTGAGCCAACGCAGGAGGGGCAGCCATCTTCGCAGCCGCACTCCCGAATGACAGTCGCAACGGTCTGCATCAGTTCTTCAAAGCAATCCAGACAACGCCGTGCATACCCCATGCCGCCCGGCGTGCGGTCGTGGAGGAAAAGGGCATCCTGGTTCAAGTTGCGGGCATCCACCACCGTCCCAATATCTTGCGTGTCACACATCACAAAGAAGGGAGCAACTTCGACCAGCACGTTTCCAATTCCAATTAATGCCTCTCCCAGAATCATGCGTTGATCGCTCAACAGTTGGGCGGCGTCCTTCGGCGGTGCGTACCACAGCGCCACAGTCTCGAGTGTCTGCGGCGGCAGTTCAAGCTTCTCAAACCCCAGGCTATCGCGGGCGTGAAAGCGGATCTTCTTGAACATCGGAATCGACGTGGTGACAGTAACGTCGCCATATTCCAGAAGCCCCTCGCCAAAGCGACGCGACTCCTCCTTCTCATCAACACGAATCTCTGAAACCTGCACGGACTGCGTGTAGTAATCGAGGTCGCGCCGCTCAACGAAGGCGATCTTCTGTTCGAAATCGAGGCGGTTCACAAAGTAGGTATCCGCACCGTGCAGATAGACAGCGTGATCGTGGAGCTGGGACAGCGCCGTAATCTCATCCATCGTGCCAATGACACGCTCCCCCTCGGCCTCGTCCTGAATCGTATACACCGGCCCGGCGATGTTTCTGAGGTTCACATTCGCTGCAGGATACTCGGAGCTTGCCCAATACCAGTTCTCGTCGATGCGCTTGACCACATCATCTTCCTCGAGCAACTCAAGAATGTCCTTTCCATAGGGGCCAAGCAACGCATCATCCGCTTCCGCAATGGGAAGCTCATTGGCAGCACACTTGAGATGGCCAACGACAATGTGCGGGTTGTCCGGGTCGATGATCGCCTGCTCGGGGTCCTGCCCGAACAGATAGTCTGTGTGTGACATCAGGTACTGATCCATCGGGGCATTCTGCCCCACCAGGAATACGAGCGACTCCTCATCGCCACGACCTGCACGACCAGACTGCTGCCACAGGCTTGCAATGGTCCCCGGGTAGCCCACAAGAATGCAGGCATCCAGACTTCCGATATCAATACCGAGCTCCAAGGCATTCGTGCTTGCCACACCCATGATCTCCCCCGTCGCCAGCTTGCGCTCAATCTCACGACGCTCCTCTGGCAGGTAACCTCCGCGATAGGCATGGACAGACTCCGCAAGCCTGCGCGAAACAGGGCGGAGCTGATCACGGACATCCTTGAAGATCAGCTCCGAGGCAAGACGGGTTCGAACGAAGGCAATCGTCTGCACCCCTTCCTGAACAAGCTTGGACATGAGCTGCACGGCTTCCCATCGCGCACTCTTGCGATCTCCCCCGACACGCCAGTTTGTCACCCCGCTTGCCGCCGTCGTCAGTGGTGGTGGATTCCACATCACGAATTGTTTGCTGCCGCGAGGTGCTCCATCATTATTAACGAGCGTCATCTCCCGGCCCGTGATGCTCTGGGCATGCTCACGGGGGTTCGCAATAGTGGCCGATGAACAGATAAACTGCGGAGAGGCGCCATAGTGTCGGCAAACTCGCATCAGTCGCCGTAGCACATTGGCAAGGTGCGACCCAAATACGCCACGATAGGCATGGACCTCGTCGATGACGATGTAGCGAAGATGGGTGAAGAAGCGATTCCATCGGGCA
>JABGOW010000010.1 GCA_018645275.1 Verrucomicrobiota bacterium | reverse complement strand
GGGTATGTGCGCTCTTGGCAAACGCCATCATCTTGCTGAGTATATCGGGGTGTTGTTGGGCCACGTCGTTCAGTTCCTCAATATCTTTGCTCAGGTCATACAATTCAAATCCGCCGTGTTTCCCCGGCTTGATCGCTTTCCAGCTCCCCATTCGGACTGCGGAGCTCTTGGGATCCTCCCAGTAGAGGTAGTCGTGTTGCTCCTGCTTGCGTCCGGTCACGCCAGGACCGAGTAGCGTTGGCACGATGGATATTCCGTCTGTGGTCTTGCATGGTCCCGCCTTGGTCAGCTCTGCCAGGGTCGGCATGATATCAGGGAAGTAGCCCAGGTGACCCGAGACGATGCCGGGCTCGATATGTCCGGGCCAGCGGACCATGAATGGGATGCGGAGTCCGCCTTCATAGAAATTGCCTTTGCCGCCACGGAAGCGTTCGCCCGTCCTGGGGTTGAGGTTGGGTGCCAGAAAGCCATGTGGGTGGTTCTGGTTCTTGAAGTAGGGCTGCCCACCGTTATCACCACATACGAAGACAATCGTCTTCTCGTCGATGTCTAGCTCCTTCAACAGGGCCATAATCTCACCGATCTGGCGATCGACCATTTCGACCATGGCGGCATACATCTGTGCGTCGTGCTTGCCCCGCTGGTTCTTGGCATCCCATTTCTTGTCCTTGTACTTCTGCCACGACGGGTCATTTTCGGGCATTCCCCAGTGACCGTGCGGCGGGGTCCAGGGCAGATATAGAAAGAACGGCTTTGCCTGCGCTGAGCCTGCCTGTCCCGAGCTTGTCGAGGCGGTCGAAGCGTTCTCACGTATGAACTTCAATCCCTCTTCATGAATCAGGTTGTGGGAGAATGTCTGGCCTGTGAAGTAGTCATCTGTATTGCCGAGGAGTGGCACCTTCCTGCTGTTGCGGATCAGGTAGCGGGGATAGTAGGTGTGGGCGTGAACCTGGTGGTAGTAGCCGAAGAAGGTGTCAAACCCATGTTTCTCCGGCACGCCTGTTGTGCCCACGTCGCCGAGTCCCCACTTGCCAAATCCCCCCGTGGCATAGCCTGCGCGTTTCAAGAGGCTCGCAACCGTCACATCATCGGCACAGAGGGCCATGCCGCCGCCGTTGGCCCGGACCGTGGTATGCCCCGTGTGCTGACCGGTCATCAACGTGCTCCGCGTAGGCGCACAGACGTTGCCTCCCGCAAGAAACTGAGAGAAGCGCATCCCTTCGGCCGCCAGCTGGTCAATGTTCGGTGTATGCAAGATGGGATGCCCCATCCCCGACGATTCGAAATAGCCCCATTCATCCATCATGATGTAGATGATGTTTACCCGTCCATCCCCGGAGGGCGTGCGGGGTAGGGTGGGGGTGGCCGGGCCAGTGGCCGCAATGGCACCGGCGACCAGCGCAAACTGAGCCGCGACAACAGCGGCGCTGACAAACTTGAGTCGATTCATTCTGTTTCCTTGTGCTCTCTCCACACTTAATCGCACACTTAATCCCATTCTTAAACGCCACCCTTACTTGGTTACGCTTAAACGCCTGCCCTGAGGTTGCCCGGTTTTGGTAGACAGTCGGTTCTCTTAGTGACTGACCATCCCTGTTCCCTTCAGTTCTTCACGTGCTGTCTTGGCGCTCGTTTTGGAGTGCGGCGATGCAATCGCCGCTTTCCGTGAGCGCGGAGCGCGTAAATGCATCATATAACACTCAGCACAACCAACGCCTATCCCTTTGTCACGCTCCGCTCGAATCCAAAGCGGTGACTTCGTCCCCGCACTCCATATCCC